>JAQVPY010000084.1 GCA_028701815.1 Bacteroidales bacterium
AATCTGACATATTAATGCCCCTCCTTTTTTGGCAGGAAAATTTCTCAGATTCAATTCTATATTATTTTCTTTCCATATTAAATTCTATATGCCTTTCCACTGTGGAATTTACTTTGGGAGTTTACAGATACTCTTGGACGTGATGCTATTCAGGACACACTATTGAATAATAAAGTTCCTTAGTGTAAAATACCATAGGCGGTCAGATGACCGCACAACGGGGTGTGGCTCAGGTGGTAGAGCGCTTGCTTCGGGAGCAAGAAGCCGGAGGTTCAAGTCCTCTCACTCCGACCATGTCGAGTGTTCATAACCCAAGTGAACACTCGATTTTCTTTTGCCAATATTTTTTATGTAGTGAGCGGCCGTTATGGTCGCTCATTTGCCATCTATAGCTCAACCTGCTTTAACATGATAGGATACAGCTACACCCTGCCTTGCTTCTAAGGTCACCATATCATCAGATATTGTCACGGGCATTTCCAACACACCGATAAATTTGTAGTGAACCACCATTCGCTGTGTTCTGTTTTTGCCAACGCCTTCAATATGATAAACTTCAATTTTCTCGATAAGCTCCCTTAGAATGTGTGGCGTTAGCTTGTCCATCTGCATAAATCGCCTTATTGCTGAAATAAAATTGTCTTTAGAAAGCTCTGTTTGCTCTAATGCCAACAATTCATTTTCAAGCGTTCTGATGGCGATTTTCAACTCCGACTGCTCGATATCATACTTATGAGATAACTGCATGAAACGCTCATCTGTTATTTTGCCACTGGCGTTATCCTCATAAGTTTTCTCATATAAATCTGATACAACCTTATTTCTGTTTTTAGCTGTCGACAATTTTGCTTCAATGGTTTTACGCTCGTTTTCCGCATCCTTAGCCGTCTTTTTTGCAAGTAGCGCAATAAATGTTTCTTCATCATCTTTTAAATACTGCATCATTTTAGAAAGTTCAAGTTTTACTACTTCCTCAAGTGAATCAGCACGAATATAATGCGTAGCGTTGCAAGTGCCTCTGTTACCCTTGTAGTTTGAACAGTTAAAATAATGAATGTCGGTGTTTGGGTGATTTACATTAAACCATAACTTACTACCGCAATCAGCACAGTAAACCAAATCACAAAACATGTTTTTATCCACGGTTTTTGGTTTTCTACGCTTGGTGTTTAAGCGTATTTTCTGAACCAATTCAAAGGTTTCCCGGTCAATAATCGCCTCGTGCTTATCCTTGAAAACTTTCCAGTTTTCTTTTGGATTATCATACCTTTTCTTGTTTTTGTAAGATTTTGAGTAAGTTTTGAAATTGGTCAAATCCCCGGCGTACTCAGGCAATACAAGCATTTCTCTAACAGTCGTATTTCCCCATTTGTATGGGTCATCCAATACCTTTTTGCCGCCACGGCCAATGCCTTTTGATTGCCAATATGCAAGCGGTTTTAATATTTTCTGTTCCTGCAATAGCCTTGCCGTTGTTTCAACGCCTTTGCCCTCAATGCAATACCCAAAAATCTTTTTAACCACGGATGCCGCTTCAGAATCAACTATCCATTTTTTTGGATTTTCGGGATCTTTCATATACCCATATGGCGGCGGAGCCAACGGTTCCCCTAAACTCCCCCGAATTTTATGCGCTGAACGAACCTTGCGGCTGATATCTCTGGCATACATTTCGTTCATCACATTTTTAAAGGGTGCAATTTCGTTTTCGCCGTCAGCGCTGTCTACAAGGTCGTTTACAGCGATAAATCTAACATTTCTGTCGGGAAAAAATGTGTCTGTGTAATAGCCCACATTCACATAATCTCTGCCCAAACGAGATAAATCTTTTACTACAACCGTATGGATATATCCCATATCAATGTCATTCACTAACTGCTGAAAACCCGGTCGATTGAAATTTGTACCAGTATAACCGTCATCCACATAAGCTTGTGTTCTGCCAAGATTGTTATCCGCCGCATACTTTTCAAGCATGGCTTTTTGGTTGATAATGCTATTACTTTCCCCCTCTCGGCCGTCATCAGACGACAATCTGAGATATATTGCCACTAAGCCGTTTTTGTTGCTGTTTGCTGACTGCATAAGTCCTCCTTTCCGGCAGTCGAGCAAGCATATTCGTTATCAAGTATAATGCCATTTTCTTCGGACATCAACTGTGTGAAACACGAATCCACAATCCGAAATACTTTTTCTGCCAGTGTGTTGTTCGTATCAAAAACAGAGGTCACCGTATAGGTGACCCCGTTAAAATAATAGCTGTTATCTTTGGTTAAAAATGAGGTAACGAGTGCATCTGTATTCATATTTATCATCTACCTCTCTCATTTCTGTTTTGTTGCTTTTTCTGGAGATAGCGTTCTTCGCACATTTTCACAATTGAATCTTCAATTTGTGCTGTTGTATAATCCTTAGGGAAAAAGCTGCGAACACGCTCAACTGGGATTTTTAGCTTTTCAGCTTGATTCGCTTTTGGCTGGGTAAGCATTGCAAAGGTTTTGTCAATATCAAGCAATCCATCTTGCGACAGTTTTTTCATTTTCTGAGCTTGTGAGAGTGACGGAGTACAGTCTTCACTCTCCATGGTTTGGAACAAATCTTGTTGCTCCGGTTCTGTGAGATAAGAAAGCTCAACTGCCGGAGTGAGAGCGATTTTGCCGTCATCAACATATTGCAAGATTTCGGGGATGAGGTTTGTCAAGCGGATATACCGGAATACTTGGTCACGGCTTTCATTTAACTGCTTACCGATTTCGGCAGCAGTGTCGGACTTTGTCGCAACTTGCGATAAAGCAAGCCCTTGGTGTTTCAATGATTCCATTTTCAACTTGTACGCAAAAGCTTTTTCCGACGGCAGAATATGCTCACGGTGCAGGTTGCTGTCCACTACGGCAATAGTGGCAGCGTTTCTGTCCAAAGCATAAATTAAGGCAGGAACTTCGTTGATTCCTGCCTTTTCTGCTGCGTGCAACCGCCTGTGACCGGAGATTACCTCATATTCATCTGTGTTTTCAATCGGTCGGACGATAAGCGGTGTCATGATGCCTTGCTTCTGAATGCTGGTAATCAGCATATTCATTTCATCGTTATCCAATACCTTATACGGATGCCCTTCGAATGGATGCAGTTTTTCTACCGGAATATTTACCGGCGTTATTTTGTTTTCATTTTTCATAATGTTATCTACCTCTCTGTCGTTCTTTTTGTAGAGCATCTTTTTCCATTTGATGCTCGGTTTTTAATAATTCTTGTAAATGCGGGTAACGCTCGACAATGCTGTTGGCAGTACGGAGTTTATCACGCAGCGGCTTCATCTCTGTGGATAAATCCATGCACTTCTGTTTTAAATCAGCCTCAACCTCTGCCGGTTTCGGGCGGCGAAGCAGATTACGATACTGCTGTCGCTGAGATTCCAACATTTTTATCTGCCCCGAAATATCGCCCACAAATGAAAAAAGCTCCTCAGCCGAATGAATCTTGTTATCGGCGAGGAGCGTATATTCATTTTGTATTTGATGAAGCTTGGTGACTTCCATTCTGATCGACGGTGATAGCGGTTGACTGCGCTGTTCCGGCGGTGATTCTTTTGTCAGCAATATAAGCTGTAAAATGATATAGAAGATAGCATCGATTAAAACAACAATACCGTCATCCAAATGGTCGATCTCCCAGCTTAGCCGTTTTTCCAATTCTAACAACGGATATTGTTTTGGCTTGTATGCCGGATGATTGTTCATCTTGATATAAAAATAATCCTCCTGCCAGTGCGTTTCAAATCGGGCATTAATTACTTCTTTGGTATATCCCAGGCTGTCCAACCGAATCGGCCTTTTCCAGTCCGGCGCTTTGATTGATAAATGCTGATACCTATCATCACGGACAATTTGATAACCAAGAGCCTTAAAGCGCCGCTGAAAGTCTTCCGGCTTTCGGGAATATTGCAAAACTGATTCTATATCTCGCTTCAAAATATCCCTGTGCGTCAGTCCACCGTTTTTGTGAATCCAATAAGCACCTTTTTTACCGCCGTAAAACGGCGCATCTTTTAAAACGGATTTACCCATTTCCATACATACAGCATCGGAGATTTCACGAAGACGATAATGGTCTGAAACATGGTTTTCAAACTTCCTTCCGGTTTTAAATGATACAGAATTGACCACCATGTGATTGTGCAGGTTATCCGTATTCAAATGCGTTGTAACGACAATCTCATATTCATCACCCCACATCCGCCGAGCAGTTTCCATTCCGATGGCGTGGGCTTCCGCCGGAGTAACCTCACCTGTCCGAAAGCTCTGAAATCCGTGATAAGCGACATTCCCACCCATTTTCCCGAACCGCCGCTTTGTCATCATCATCTGCTCATACGCTCGCTTTATCGGGCAGTTGATAGAATCAACATACATGGCTTTATCTGTTTTTTCATCACTTCCGGCGTAGCGAACGACTTTATACAAATCGTCATCAAGATATTTCGGGTCGGTGGTTTTATCAGGGTTCTGGGCGTACTCAATTGCATCTTTTAGCTTTCCTTTAATTGGCCAGAATCCTGTGGTTGCCATGTTGCATCACGCTCCAATCCAGCTTTTATTTGTGCTATGGTTTCTTTTCCGGGAAGAAGCAATTCTGATTGAATATCATCAATCAGGCAAAGCAACTTTTCCTCTGCATCAGCACTGACCTTACCATCAATGGAATTGCACAGCTCACACAGTTTTGTGTGAAATAAATAAAAGGCATCGGGTAACACCACTCTCGGTGAATAACCCAATGCCCTTTGCCGGATATATTCCGACTGTGATAATCCGCACTTTTCTGCGATCTGTGCAATCTTCTTTTTCTGCTGAGGAATTACACGAGCATCAATTCTTTGTTCTGTTTTCAAAACAATCATTCCTTTCTGCCATTTGGGCATAAAATTAGAGCCGACTTCGTGATGAAATCGGCTCTATGTATTGAGTTTATATTTTGGATTTGTTATAATTAATGCTATAAATATTGAAAGGGATAAATCATATGTGTTCTACTTTATGGTTAATTGGTAACAATCGAATCAGATAAGAACTTTTTGTAAAGTGACTCCATTAAATTGATGGAGATTATTTGTTGTACCAAAAACCAATTTTAAGGAGAACGAAATGAATATATCTGAAAATATTTTAAAGCACAATCTCAAAAATGTCTATTTCTTAACTGGTACAGCCTGTTCAGGAAAAACTACAATGTGCAAGGCTTTAGCTGATAAACATGGATTCATATTTTTCAATAGTAATCATCGCACTGACGATTTTATATCATGGGCAGAACTTTGCGATATTCAATATCAAAAAGTGTCTGCACAAAAAACCACGGACTGGGAATACTTTTTCAACAGACCAACAAAAGAATATCTTGAATGGTTAGAACAAGTTGGTGCAGAACACTTGGAATATGCACTTATTGAAATCATAAAACTTGCTCAAACCAATACAATTATTACCGACTTGGGGATATCAATTGATTTGCTAAAGCAAATATCTTCTTTTGACCGAATCGCTTGTTTGTTTACAACGCCCGAATTGGTAGTTCGTGATTTTTACGAAAGAGATGACCATAAAGATATTTATGAATGCATCATGTCTTTAAAAAATCCACAACAATCGCTTGAAAATAATAAAGAAGTCTTGAAAACGTCGTGTTTGCAAATAACCGATGAGATTTTGAGAAGTAGTCTGTATTGTATCAAGCGTGATGAGAACAGTACTGTCGAAAAGACTTTGGCATTGTTGGAAAAGCATTTTAAATTAGATTAAGCTAATAAATTCGCTCATCAACTGCAATAAATTGATGAGCGGATTTCCTCATACTCAGGGTATTAGGGACGAAGTCCCTAAAGATACAACCCGTAATCGGGCTGGTGATTGGAACTTGCCACACAAGTTCCCTGCTTGTTACGGTATAAGACAGTGCTAAAATCCGTATAATATCCATGCTTTTGGGAGCCCTCTTTTATTACTTGCATAACTTGTCCTTCCCTTCATAAATAGTGATGCCAAAGTAATGCCACAAGGCTAATCTGCCGCTCAAATTGCGACATTACTTTGATGCCATTAGCCGCCAAGAAACTCATCCAGCGTATCCAGCAAGTTGTTTTCTTCCTCCGAAAGGGTATCCGGTTTTTCTTCCGGTTCGGTTTGCGTAATAGCGACATTTTGAAAACATTCTTTAATGGTCCGGCGGATAACATCAGCAATGGGCGCAGTGTCCGGCTCAAAAAAGGCGTTAATGGCAGAAATAACGGCGTTGTTTTTAGAACCTTTTGCGCCTTGCAAAGACTCCCATGCCTTGCGGTCAATAGCGTCTTCCAAATTGAACCGAATACTGATTCGCTTGAGGTTCATACACTCCCACCACTACGAATCAGCTTCATTTCAAGCATTCGCTCATACCCTTTGGCGGTAGCGCAAATGTCGTCGTTTATGGTAACCCTGCTTTCATCGTAACTGCCGAAATTCTTGATAAGGCAGCCACCGCCGCCGACGATATACAGCCGCATCAGCTTGGGATCGTATTCATGCTCACGCAGCCTGCGGAAAATACCGGCCACATATTCCACCGCCGTGTCGGTTATGGTTTTAAGATAGCTTTCATCAATATCCGCAGTTCCGAAACGGAGAATGCGAGTGATGACTGAATCATCCACTGCGGCATGGTGAATACGCATTACATTTTCCCGAATGGCGAGCAAACATTGATTTGTGCCAAACTTTTCGGTAAAACATCTTTTGGAATCGGGCTTTTTATCGTTCACATACATCACATTCATGGTACCGTTGCCGATATCGCAGAGCATATTAACGCCGCCGAACTCGCTGAGATTATTGATAATAGCGGCAAATCCTTGCGGGTAAACATCAGCGCCGACAATGCGAATATGATATTCCTTGCCTTTAAAAGAAAAATCCGCCGTTTCATATTGAAGAAGATACTTTTTAAACTCTTCTTTTTGCTCCGAAACCCATGTCAGCGGCAATCCGGCGGCAATGAACACATCGGCGCTGTAAGTTTTGCTGATGTTAAGTTCCCTGGCAATCGCCGCAAGGGTGAGGACATAATAGTCCAAGTCAAGCATTTTATCAGCGGAAAACTCCTTGTGTTCCTCACCGATGAGGTAATACTTATCGTTCCAGATAAGCAGGTTTTCCTTGAAAATTGGCTCTTTTTCGTAGGCAGTCACGCCGGTTTTGAAACAGCAATTTGCAGTTTTGATGTTGCCGTAGCCGTGGTCGATGCCGATGATAAGGGTGTTTTGATAGTTTTTCATGTTAGGTTCCTTTCTGCTGCATGGCAGCGGTTGAATTTTGGCTATTACAGATTTCGCTATACAATTTTTTTCGGCGGGTAGCACGACATTTAGGAAATATGTGCAAGCAATGCCGTGAATACTGATGAGCTGTACACACTGGTGACTTTCGCCGTCATCCAAAAGCAAGCAATCTCCATGATAGCAGTTGCAGCACGTTTTTCTAACCAACCGATGAATCCGCTTTGCCTGTGCCGAGGTCGTTTTTAACACATTATTTCGCATCCTTTCAACATAATTTTACTGCTCCGACATAAAAGTGTGGGAGCAGTATTTATCATGATGTATTTTAAATTTTATAGGAAATATTGATGATCATGATGCTCTATGGTATAATGAAAATAAAATAAACTTCATATTGGATGGTGATTGTTTTTGAAAATCATTTTAGGCGCAGGAAATACATCATATGATGGTTGGATATCTACTCAAGAAAATGAAATAAATCTACTTGATAGAAAAGATTTTGAAAAACAGTTTGATGAGCATAGTGTCGATGCGATGTTAGCCGAACATGTTTGGGAGCATATGACAGAGCAAGAAGGCATACAGGCCGCAAAAAACTGTTATGATTTTTTGAAATATGGTGGATATATCAGGTGTGCCGTTCCTGATAGAAACTTTAAAAACGAGTGGTATCAGAATATGGTTCAAGTTGGCGGCCCCGGACCGGTTGACCATCCAGCGTACACACATAAGATTGTATACGACTATGAAACATTTAAAACCGTCTTTGAACAAGCGGGATTTGAAGTTGAATTACTTGAATACTGTGATGAGAAAGGCGTATTCCACTATAAATACTGGAACGAACTGGATGGCAAAATCGGACGGTCTTTTCGTTTTGATACAAGAAACAGTTTAGATGAATTAGGCATGGTTTCCATTGTGATTGATGCTAAAAAATCTCTACTCATAACTACATAGTATAGAAACCTATCATACACAATGAAATTATTAAAAATATTCATAGTGAGGGTAAATTATGGCAGATGTTATTGCACATACAATGGAATATGTCGGTGGTTCAATCGAGTCGTTTATCACGTTAAAGCAATATTCTGATGAATATTTTGAAGAATATAAAAAAGTATACGAAGATTGTTTTTGTGAAATGCGCACAGCCTTAGATTTGCATCCTATTAATGCTTGCGACACAAAAGAAGAATTATTAGCAAAGCAAAATGATATTTTCATATATATGGAAGATGATAAAATTATAGGTTCTGTTGCAATTTATGATAATGAAATTGATGATTTAATAGTAGCAAAAAGCTATCAACGTAAAGGGTACGGAAAATTGTTATTAAATTTTGCAATATCCAGAATACAAAAAAATTCAAACTCATCAATAATACTTCATGTAGCTGATTGGAATAGAAACGCAGTGAATTTATACTTAAAAAATGGATTTAAGATTACAAAAACAGAAACTGTAAAAGTGTAATTAAAAAGCAAATAGAGATGTCTGTGACTTTCATCACGCTAAGACACTGCCTCCATACTTCAAAGTGTGGGAGCAGTGTTTTATTTGTATATTTCCTCGTTTTATGCTATACTGTCCTCAAACGAGGTGAAACTGTTGAAATACAAAATCCACGAATTATCCGCCAGAGCGATCATGCGTTATGCTGTCGAAGCATCAAGCGGCGTTTACACATATAACCTCAGCGAAGATGCCACAACCCGTTGCATCTCTTTTTCTGCGCCGACTATGCAGAATGATTGCGCCCTGTTTTATCAAATCATGTGCGTGCTGCATGGCGACGACTTTAAAATGCCGGTTGGTGTGGATGTCATTTCTGACCTTTCGGATATTCTCACAATCGTAG
>JAQVPY010000085.1 GCA_028701815.1 Bacteroidales bacterium
TCGACACAACTGATCGGCGTCACCCCTGATATTTCCGCCAATTCCCCCTATATGTACCTGCCATCAGGAGAACGCGAATCGAAAAATGCCATGAAATGGAGCGAAATCGACCCTGTAAAATATACCGTATGGCCTCATAAAATCAACTATGACGAAGTGATAAAAAACAGCAAAAAAAGAATGCAGTCTAATCCATACTTCACGTCTATTGAAGAATATGCGCGACAGCTGAAACAAACACGCGATAACACTGCTTATTCCCTGAACTTCGATGAATTCTCAAATTATATGAAAGATATAGAGGCAAAAACTAATAAAATGGAAGAGCTGACAAAAGACACCCTAAATATCGAAGCGACTATAATAACACCGGTCGCAAAAACCGCTAACGACTCCGTTACAATTGAGCAAAACAACAAGTGGCACAAGCAGCTAATAACAGACCACGTCGTTGTTGAAGCATTAAAAATATGCGAAGATGTCAAATTAAATTAATTTTGTAATTTTGCAAAATTTTTTATCGATAATGAAAGATGTAACCATGGTAACCGGAGCCACGTCCGGATTTGGCAAAGCTATAGCTAAAAAATACGCCAAAAATGGCTTCCCTGTTATAATTACGGGACGCCGTAACGAAAGATTAAACGATCTGAAAAAATACTTGGAAGAAAAATACGACGCAAAAGTGCTTTCACTAAACTTTGATGTTCGCGATAAAGAAGCAGTCTTTTCAGCAATAAATTCCTTACCGGAAGAATGGAAAAACATTACCATACTGGTAAATAATGCGGGACTTGCCCTCGGTGCCACCGGTATTGAAAATGGCTATATCAGCGACTGGGAGACTATGATAGACACTAACGTCAAAGGCACCCTCTTCGTTTCTAGAGCCGTTATCCCCACTATGATCGCAAATAAAAAAGGTCATATTGTGAACATGGGCTCTACCGCAAGTAAGGAAACTTATCCCGGCGGCAACGTCTACTGTGCATCGAAACATGCAGTACAGGCTATTTCCGACGGAATGCGCCAAGACCTCATCAAATATGGCATTAAAGTCACCCAGATCTGCCCGGGAATGGCTGAGACAGAATTCTCATTAGTAAGATATAAAGGCGATAAAGATAAAGCCGACAACGTATATAAAGGTGTAAAGCCCCTAGTGGCTGAAGATATAGCCGAAATAGCTTTCTTCATCACATCTGTCCTCCCTGAACATGTAGAAGTGAGGGATATTGTAGTATCTTGCCAACAACAAGCAAGTGCTTTTGTAGTAAATAGAAATTAAAATTAAATTAACGTATATGGAAAGTAGTGAAATTACTAGACTTTTTGATTTACTCCCCTATTATGAGGATAAATTTAATCCGGAGAAAAACGATGTTTTAGCAGGCAAAGAACACGGCGTATGGCGAAAATACAGCATTAAAGAATTCCGCGAAATCGTTGACGACCTGTCATATGCCTTTATGCAAATGAACGTCGAAAAAAATGACAGAATAGCTACGGTTACTAATAACCGCCCCGAATGGAACTTTATCGACATGTCGGTAATGCAAGTCGGAGCTATCCATGTCCCTATTTATCCTACGATCAGTCTCTCCGACTACGAACATATCCTCAACCATGCCCAAATATCATACCTCTTCCTTTCAGGAATGGCCATGTACAAAAAACTTGAGCCTATCATCAAAGAAATGAAATTTTTGAAGGGCATATATATCTTTAATAATGAGGAGGGCCTCCCGAGATGGACGGAATTGCTTGAACTTGGCAAAGCGCATCGCGACAAGGAAAAACTCGAAGCTATTAAAGCAACTATCACTACAAACGACCCCTGTACATTAATTTACACCTCAGGCACTACCGGTGTACAAAAAGGCGTTCTGCTTGCCCATAGGGGACTTATTATAAACTTTAAAGGCGTATCACCTACTCCTGACTTCGGAGACGGCAGCTGCGCTCTGAGCTTATTACCCCTCTCTCACGTCTATGAAAGAATGCTGAATTATATGTATCTGTACCTCGGCATCTCTATATATTATGCCGAAAGTATAGCAAAGTTCCAAGCAAACTGTATGGAAATTCGTCCATATATGATGTGCTGCGTTCCACGCGTTATCGAGAAAGTCTACGAAGGTATCCTTGCAAAAGGCAGAAAGCTGAAAGGTATCAAAAAGGGGCTGTTCTTCTGGGCTTTAGGCGTCGCAGAGAAATATGAACTTTACGGTGCAAACGGCAAATGGTACCAATTTAAATGGAAAATTGCCTATAACCTCGTGCTGAAGAAATTCAGAGATGCCCTCGGCGGCAGATTCAGAATCGTCGTCTCCGGCGGCTCCGCCCTGAACCCCAAATTATGCAGGATATTCCACGCTGCCCTCATCCCCGTATATGAAGGCTATGGAGTTACTGAAACATCTCCCGTTATCACCGTATCTGCTCGCCCGCCTAAGGGATTGAAAATAGGCACAGTAGGACTCCCTCTCCCCGGCGTTGATGTGAGAATAGCAGAAAATGGCGAAATCCTTTCAAAAGGTCCTAATATCATGATAGGCTATTACCGCCAGCCTGAACTTAACGCAACAGTAATCGACGAAGACGGATGGTTCCATACAGGCGACATGGGCAGATTCGATGAAGACGGACACCTTATCGTTACCGGTAGAATGAAAGAAAACTTTAAAACTTCCGGCGGAAAATGGATCGCTCCTCAACCAATTGAAAATAAACTTACAGCATCACCGTTTATCGACTGCGCTATTGTGATGGGCGAAAACCAAAAAGTTGCAGGTACTCTTATTGTTCCCGACTTCGCTCACCTTAAATCATGGTGCAAGATAAAAGAAGTGACATATACCTCTAACGAGGAAATGATCAAAGAAAAAGTCATTTTAGACAGAATAAAAAAAGAAGTCGATGACGTCAATAAAACTTTAGGCAAAACTGAGCAAATAGGCCATATATGCCTTACGGCCGACGAATGGAGCGTCGACTCCGGCGAACTGTCTGCTACTCTTAAAGTTAAGAGAAAAGTCGTCATGGAAAAATATGCCAACATCATCACTAAAATGTTCAACGACTAATTGATGGCAAGGATTACCCGTATCTTTGACTTGTTTGATAACTACAGGGAGAAATATCCGGATAAAATAGACGCTCTCGGTGGTAAAGAAAACAAAAAATGGATAACATATTCTACCGAGGAGTATATCAGAAACTCTGAATATGTGAGCTATGGACTGTTAGAACTGGGGCTGAAAAAAGGCGACAAAATCGCCATTATAAGCTCCAGCATGCCGGAATGGAATTTTCTTGATATGGGCTCAACCCAAATAGGATTGATAAACGTTCCTATTTACCCCACTATCAGCGAAGCGGAACATAAATATATTCTTAACCATTGCGATGCAGAATACGTGTTTATTAGCGGCTACGATATGCTGCGCCGTATAGAGACAATCCTACCCGAATGCCCTAATATAAAGGAAGTCTTTACTTTAAAGCCACTGGCCGGATACGAGAACCTCCAGGGCATTATGGAAAACGGAAAAAATAACAGTGAAAAATACGACCTCGAAGCTATAAAAAAATCCATCGATAAAGACGATATTGCTACAATTATTTATACCTCCGGCACTACCGGAACTCCTAAAGGCGTTATGCTGAGCCACTATAACCTTGTCAGCAATTTTATGGGTGTGGCCCATATCCCTCCCTTTATCCCGTCTATGCGCGCAATAAGCTACCTGCCACTATGCCACGTATATGAAAGAATGATTATTTATATGTACCAATATCAGGGTCTTAGCTTGTATTACGCCGAAAGTATCCCAAGAATAGCAGATAACTTTAAAGAAATTAAACCGCACGTTATGTGCTCCGTACCTCGCCTTATCGAAAAAACCTACGATAAAATTATCAACGTGGGACATAAACAAAAAGGAGCTAAAAAGAAAATCTTCTTCTGGGCTGTAAAAATAGCCGAACAATATAACTACGATGGCGCTAACGGTTTCTTCTACGAGATAAAACGTAAAATAGCCGATATCTTGATCTACAGCAAATGGAGAGAGGCCCTCGGCGGAAATATGCGAATTATCGTCTCCGGCGGTGCCGCAATAACAGAAAAACTGACGAGAATATTCACATGCGCCGGAGTATATATCTTCCCGGGATACGGCCTGACTGAGACATCGCCTGTTATCGCCGTCACAACTTTTCGACCCGGAGAATATAGTTTCGGAGGCGTCGGAGGCATCATGTCACAAAATGCCGTTAAAATTAACGAAGATGGAGAAATCCTTACTAAAGGCCCATCACTGATGAAAGGCTATTACAAGGCTCCCGAACTGACAAAAGAAGCTGTCGACGAAGACGGATGGTTCCATACCGGAGATATGGGACACCTCGAAAACGGCACCCTGCTGAAAATCTCCGGCAGAAAAAAATCTATCTTTAAAAACTCCTTCGGGAAATATATTAACCCCGACTTCGTGGAAAATATCCTTAAAGACTCCCCCTTTATCGATAACGCTATGGTCGTCGGCGAAAACGAGAAATTTTGCGCCGCCCTTATCGTCCCAGACTTTATGCACCTTAACAACTGGAGTAAAGAAAATAATATCTCCTTCTCCTCTATTCGCGAATTAATTTCCAAAACGGAAGTGGTCGAAATGTACAAAAAAGAAATCCTTAAAATAAACAAACAACTGAGCTCTACAGAGAAAGTCAGCAACTTCTTCTTAATGGATTCAGAGTGGTCCGTTGACTCGGGAGAACTGTCTGCAGCTTTAAAGGTGAAGAGATTTTACGTCTCCAACAAATATAAAAAGGAGATAGATTCTTTGTTTACATAATCTCGGAAAAGATAGACAACAACGTCTTTTCTTCGTTTTCCCAGCATAATTCTTCCTTCGCCTTGGCGAAGATCTTGTGACGTTCGTCAGGAGAGAAAGCATCCCATTTTTTTAAGGCATTTTCTATTGTAGCCGCAAGTACCTCGGGCGTATGATCACTTACAAGTTCCCCAATACCGTATTTTTTAACGACTAAATGTATCTCTGGAAAATCTGTGGCGAGAACAGGTATCTCCGCATGCACAAAATCAGTGATTCGATTAGGAAGAGAATAATAATAATTCAAACCTCGATTAGCAAGCAGGCTCATTCCCATATCGGCTTTTACAGTAATGGCATTCAGATCTTCTAATGGAATTCTCCCCAGAAACACGACCCTGTCTCTGAGATTCTTTTCGGCAGCATAATCTTTCATCTGTTGTGTAACATCGCCATCGCCAGCAATATAAAAGACCGCATTATCTATAAATGGTAGCGCATCGATTATCCATTCGATTCCACGTCCTATATTAACAGCCCCTTGATATAACAATATCTTTCTCGAATTTTTCTCGTCAGGATTTTTTACCTTGCAGTACGATGCTTCAGGAAAGTTTCTTACAACTCGCATGTTGATACCATATCTGTCGTTATAAATATCGGCTATAGAATTACAGACGGTATAACAATATTTCAACTTAGGAAAAACCTTGTCTTCTATCCTGCTCCAAAAACGTTTAACCCTGTCTCTACCGACCAACTCGGGTACTTCAGGGAACATTTCATGGGCATCGAAGACAAGAGGACAATGCCTTAAAACTGAGGCATAATAGTTGGCAAGGATGGTATCCGTATCATCAGCCAGCAAGATGTCTGCCTTCGAAAACAGCAACAACAGGAAGAGTCTGAAATTATACTCGGCATAAAACATGGCCGTCTTCTTAAACAGAAGGCGCATGCGTTTTACACGATAAGGACGTTTTATCGCAACGGAGTAAGGCAACATCCGACCCACTACGAGCACATCATAACCGTTATTAAACAGGGATGTAGCGATTTTATTGACACGTTGGTCGGTAACAAGGTCGTCAGTAACCGACATTATGATACGTTTTTTATGAGTCGCCATTTAGGATATTGTTTTTTCAGGTACAAAAATAATTGTTTTTTTATACATTTGCACATCAAAGATAATTAAACCATAATATGCAGAAGAAGACAATCGCTATCGCTTATGATTTTGACGGAACTCTTGCTCCAGGCAACATGCAGGAGCACAAGTTTATTCCGGAACTCGGTATTGGAAACCATGATTTTTGGGAAGAGGCCAACCGCTTGGCTCAGGAGAACGACATGGATGAGATTCTCGCCTATATGGAGCTGATGCTCGAAAAAGCAAAAGAAGCCGGTGTGTCAATCAAAAAAGAGTCGTTTCAACATTACGGGAAGTCGATAGAATTTTTCGAGAACGTAGAAACATATTTCGACAGAATCAATAAATATGCGGACTCAAAGGGGCTGACGATAGAGCACTATATTATTTCCTCGGGCCTTCGTGAATTTGTCTGCGGCACATCCATAGCAAGGTATTTTAAAAATATCTTTGCCTCCGGATTTAAATATGACGAACACGATGTCGCCGTATGGCCCGCACTTGCCATCAACTACACAAATAAAACGCAGTATTTATATAGGATAAACAAGGGTATTCACAACTCGTGGGACAACACTTTGATCAACAAATACGTTCCCGACGAAGACCGACCCGTTCCCTTCTCCGACATGATATATATCGGTGATGGGGAAACTGACGTTCCAGCCATGAAGATGATTAAATATCAAAGGGGTACTGCCATTGCAGTATATAACCCCGCGACGATACAATCGAAGACGTCGCGAAAATCCCCGCGTCAGATTTGTCTCGAGCTTATTGCGCAAAACAGAGCAGATTATATTGCTCCGGCCAACTACACCGAAGGCAGCGAATTAGATATCATACTCAAACGCATCATCGACAAGATCGCTGCAGAGCACGAATTACAGGACCTGAAACGAAACATCGTAGGTCAATAGCATCTTTTGTTAATCCACATTCGGATGTAAAAAAGAATTAGGGCTGTGAATAAAGTTATTAGTCACGTCCAATGACATCTCCGACAAATAAGCTTCTGACGAAGACGGCACCTCCGCAAGAGCCACTTTCTGACGTTTATACGCCGGTTCATGCTCCATTTTAGTAACGTCGTCGAAAAGATTGACATCTATTCCCATAGTACGCAGCGGACCAAGTCTCTCATCGGAAGAGTCTAAGATATGCTTACGTATTTCCGGATCATATTCCTGAGCCACAGAATCATCTATAGTAAGGATCTGTTTGGGCATAGGCACTTCACGATTAGTAGCGACTGCCGTTTCGGCAGCGACATTAGTCGTGGAAGTTTGTTTTCCTGCAGTAGGATAAAGTTCTGTTTTTGTCGTCACTCTTTCATTTGGCATAGACACAACCGGGGATTGTACCGGCGTCGGCATAGGCGCTATAAAAGGTCTTGACTGTGTTTCTGCTACCGGGGTATCTTCAAGGTCATACACTTTTTCAGGTTTACTGTTAGGCATGGATTTTCCTGCAATTTCCTTATAAAAGCCATATTCTTCTGTTTTTAGTCCTGTTGCAATAAGTGTCACGGCAATATTATCGCCCAATTCAGCATTATAGCCGAAACCACTTATGATATCTACGTCGCCGCCGACTTCCATAACTGCATAGTCGCAGATTTCTTCAAACTCGTCGTGTGTGATTTCTTCATTGCCGTATGCGACATACAAGAGCATTTTTTTGACGCCCTTGATCTTATTGTCGTTGAGCAACGGAGATTCCAACGCTGTTGTTATCGCTTTCGTAGCCCTGTCGCTGCCGGTTGCAGTAGCATAACCCATAATAGCAGTACCGCTGTTGCGCATAATAGTGTTGATGTCTTTGAAATCGACATTAATATATCCCGGAATAGTTATTATCTCGGCGATGCTTTTTGCTGCTGTAGCCAACACGCTGTCGGCAAGGGCAAAAGAAGCAGATATTTTCTTATCTCCCGCTACTTCTCTCAACTTGTCGTTAGCAATTATCAACAGGGAATCCACATGTTTCTTCAACTCCGCAATTCCCTCGGCTGCCTGCTGATGTCTTCTTTTACCTTCATAATGAAACGGCGTAGTTACTATAGCCACAGTAAGGATACCAAGTTCACGTGCTATCTCGGCGATGACCGGAGCAGCTCCGGTACCCGTACCTCCGCCCATGCCTGCGGTAATAAAAAGCATCAGGGTATTACTCGAAAGCAACTCTCTGATTCGCTCCTTGTTGGAGATGGCAGCCATCTTCCCTACTTCCGGATCCGACCCGGCACCTAAACCGGAGGAACCTATCTGTATTTTGACGGGCACATCACTCAATTCGAGAACCTGATTATCGGTATTACAAAGGATAAAATCCACTCCCTGAATACCCTTTTTATACATATAGTTTACTGCGTTGCCGCCACCACCGCCTACGCCTATTACCTTAATGGAAGAAGCTCTGCCCTTAGGTAAATCGAAATCTATGTTTTCACTCATAATATTATATTTTTTAATTTTATTCTAAATTATTTCAGCTATTTTTTCCCACCATTTTTTCTTCGAGACGCCGTCGGTACCAGTGGTGTCGTCATCACCACTTTCTCCGCCTTTTGCATCTTCGATACCTTCTTTTACAAGACCTATCGCCGTTGCATATATAGGACTGTCTAACTCCTTATCGGAATTTGCAGCAAGATATTCGC
>JAQVPY010000086.1 GCA_028701815.1 Bacteroidales bacterium
GAGTCGGTCGTTACGTTTAACCAGTAGATACCGGCGGAGAGGTCGGCAACACTACCTGTATAAGTATTATTGTTAACGTAATATTCTGCAACTTTTCTTCCTATACTGTTGAAGACCACGATATTAATTATCATATTAGAAGAAACAACAGTAATTTGATCTTTAACGGGGTTAGGATAGATATTAATTTTATTTGACACTTCATTAATGCCGAGGTAAACGGTTTCACAAGCTTCATTAGAAAGTTCGCTGGTAAGTCCGTTTTCACATACCGTAGCAATTCTGTAGCAATAAGAGCCGATAGGCATTTCCGTATCGGTATAAGTATTTGAAGAGGCTGTAGCAATATTTACATTATCGCGATAAACGATATATTCAGCAGCACCTTCAACAGCTGTCCAGTCTAAAACGATATTATTATCATCGACAAGAGAAGAAACCAAGTCTGTCGGAGCGTCGCAAGAAGCAGCATCACCGACGAAGTCGATCAAAAAGGACACGTCAGCGCCGGTAGCGTCAACAGCGGCTCCGATTACGAATCTGCCGTCTGCGCTGACACTGTTGATACTGTAGAAAGACCAGCTTTGAGCGTCTTCCATACCGCGAGCTTCAGCATAATCGTTGAAAGTAGAGATAGTGCCATCTGTATATCTTACGAAAGCGGTTCTTTCGGAAGGCATTGGAGGCCAACCGCTGCAAGCATAGCCAAAAATAGTACCGTCATCGGTAATACATGTGGGAGATAAATCTCCGGTACCAAGGGAGTTGGAGAAAATTGTTGTGTTTCCGGTTGCTCTTTCCCAAAGGAACCCGTTGACATCGCTATATCCGGTTGCATATTCACCGTTTACAGAAATAGCGAATGTTTCTCCCATATCTTCACTGATGAAAGTATAGCCTTCACCTTCAACCCAAATCACCGGCATCCAGTCGATATGACCGCCTATAACAGTACCGTCATCGCTAACTGTTTCGGGACGACCGACATAAGCGCCATCAGGGATATCTAACATTTCATATCCTGTATCGGAATTCCATTTATATGGAAATGCGGACCAGTCGGCGGCCCATTGCATTCCTACACAGACAGTTCCTGTAGTATTCATCCCCCAGATAGAGTTATATTCTTCAAGTGAAATTTCCGGATAGGCAGGATTCATTCCCAAGAATGTCCATTCTTGAGTTTCAGGTGACCAGAATCCGGCAACATTTGCACCTAAGGTTCCGTCAAAATATGCACCTCCGATTACGCCGGTTTCAGATATAGTATATGTTGTCCCTATAATAGCGATAACGCCGGTTGCTTCAGACCAAAAATATCCTTCATCTGTACCGAAAGAAGTAAGAGTGACAAATTTTCCCGACTGGCTGACGTCATAAGGGAAAGCATATTCGTTTAAAAGAGTAGTAACCGTAACATTAGATTCCGTATATTTGCTTACTACGGGTTTGTGATTTGTTAAAACGGACTTTTCTTTCAAAACGGGAACGAGAAAGTTGGTTTTTGCACTTCTATTTTGTGCAGATAAAGAAAAACTGAATAATACTAAAACCAAAAAAGGTATTACTCCATAATACTTTGTAAAGATTTTCATTAAATAAATTTTTTTAAGTTTATAAATGGTTCGATAAATTTCACTGCAAAAATATAAAGAAAAATGGATAATAAAAGTTAAATAATTGTAAAACAAATGGCTACGCAGATATATCGATATGTTCCTAAATTAATAATGCTAAAAATATCAAATCATGAATAAATAATTATCTTTGCAAAGAATAAAAAACATAAAAATCTTTATGAACAAGAATTACTATGCAATAATAATGGCCGGAGGAGTCGGTTCGCGGTTCTGGCCGATGAGCAGAACATCAAATCCGAAGCAATTTATTGACATATTGGGGACAGGTTCGTCTTTAATACGACAGTCTTTTGATAGATTGAATAAGATATGCCCTGCCGAGAATATTCTCGTTGTAACAAATGAAATCTATAAGGATAAAGTATTGGAACAAATTCCTGAAGTTGGCATAGAAAATATACTATGTGAGCCGACGAGAAAGAATACGGCACCGTGTATAGCCTACGCGACCTATAAGATTATGAGCAGAGATGCTTCTGCAAAAGTGATCGTTGCCCCTTCTGACCATATAATTCTCAAAGAAGACGTGTTCCTTGCAGTTGCCAACAACGCACTTGAAGCGGCAGCTAAAAAAGACTGTCTTATCACCCTTGGAATAACTCCGTCGCGCCCTGATACGGGGTACGGATATATTCAAATGGAAGAATCTGCGGCAAACAGACTTGATGAGAATATCCTAAAAGTAAAAACTTTTACTGAAAAGCCAAATTACGAAATGGCCCTATCCTTTATCGAAAGCAACGAATTCGTTTGGAACTCAGGTATCTTTATATGGTCAGTGCAGTCGATTTTGTCCGCTTTCAAAAAATACCTTCCTGAAATGGACGAACTGTTCGCTTCAGGAAAAAGCTCTTTTAACACACCTCTCGAAAAAGAGTTTATCAAAAAAATATATCCGGTGTGTCAGAACACCTCTATAGACTACGGTGTGATGGAAAAAGCCGACAATGTATTCGTTTATAAAACAGATTTTGGCTGGTCGGACCTCGGAACATGGGGATCTCTCTTTGAAAATAGTGAAAAAGACAACAATAATAACGTGTTAAAAAACGTTGATGTTATTGATGAAGAAGCGACAAACTGTATTATCTCTTCATATAAGAATAAGCTTGTCGTCGTCCAGGGTTTGGAAGACTATATCGTAGTTGATGAAAATGATGTTTTGCTTATCTGCAAAAAATCCGAAGAACAGAAAATAAGACAATTTGTTGATGAGGCCAAACAAAGATTCGGTGAGAAATATGTTTAACAATTAAAAAACAAGAAAATGAAAAACTTTTCCAAAAAATTATTAGTGGCAGTATTTGCTTTTGTAGCGATGTCTTCGATGAATGCGCAGAACTTTAACAAGTCGGATTTTGCAATTTATCTCGGCGGCTCATTGCCTGTAGGACAGTTTAATAAATGTGAAACAACAGCTCTTGAGACTGTAATCCCTATTGAAAATCAATATGAATCCGTTTTAGGAAATGCGATGTTCGGAGCGAACCTTGGGTTAAGGTATACTTATCGTTTTGATATCGGTGTTGGCGTTTTTGTAAATGTTGACCTTATTTGGAACGCCCTCGATAAGGAAATTAGAGAGCAATATGATGCTATATCCAAAACAAAACCGACGTATGTTAATATTCCTATTTTAGTAGGTGCTGATTATAGATATGACTTCTCCTATGAATTTGGTGTATTCGGCGAAGCAGCAATAGGAATGGACCTCTTCAAGAAGACTACGGAGGGATGGAAAGTTAGCGATTCACACCCGTTGGGTAACGTTAAATATGCTTTAGACGAATCCTTCGCTTATGAAGTTGGTGCCGGTATTATCATCGCCAATACAATTAGTATCGGCGCTCATTTCTATGGTCTCGGGAACCATGAATTGCAGCCGAAAAACACGGAATATACAGTAACCTATAGTGGAAATTTAATCGGGATAGAAAAAATAAACATGTTTATGCTTAGATTAGGATTTCATTTTTAAATCCTTTTCTAATTGTTTTTCTTGACCGTTGCAAAAACTGTTTACCAGCGCGTGAAATTTTGCTCCGTGATTTTTATGTACGGTATGGCACAATTCGTGAATAATCACGAAATCAATCAGATAGACAGGTATTCTTACGAGATTTTTACTCAAATTTATTGAGTTCCTTACTGTACAGCTGCCCCATCTTTTTTTAGCGGAGGTTATCTTTAAGCCACTGTAGTGCAGACCGGTTTTCTCTGAGATTAGATTAACGCGGACGGGTAAAATCTTTTTAGCGGCTTTAAGAAAGAGGCTATTAATAGTGTCTTCTATTTTCTTTTGTGATGATTCTTCAGAGAGATCCGTGTCTGAGGGAAGAAGTACTGTAAAATGTGTCCCGTTTTCAGAAGAAATTTTTATGGTATTATTGTTGGTAATATTGAGGCAAATATTCACAGAGAAAAGTTCATTATACAAAATCAGTCCCGTGGTATAGGGCTTTTTAAGGTCTTTAATTTTCCTCAGGTTAGTTATTATCCAGTCTTTTTTTCTTTCGACGAAAGAGTTTGCAGTCTTTAGAGAGCCGAGATAGGGAATAGTAACGCAGACCTCTCCCGAAGGCTTCACATGAATGCCGTAACGTCTTGCGCGGCGGTTATAGCGAAATTTTACATTTCCGATTTCATCGAAGAAAATGGTTTGATCCTCTTTCATATTGCAAAGATAGTGAAACTGCTCATATTTACAAGATTTTTCACGGATAATTCCGGCGCCTGCTTCGCGCGCGCGCGCGCGCGAAACTTGGCAGGTGTTACCTTGCGTAGATTTTGGGCTGCAAACTTATCCGATTTTTATAATTTTTATATCTTTGCATGTTGTATATAATTTTACGAAAGATGGAAGTAGAAGAACCCAAAAACGAGCCGAAATCGCTGAATTTCCTGGAACAGATTATTGAAGAAGATCTAAAGAAACCGGAATATCATAATACCATTCTTACCAGATTCCCTCCGGAACCTAACGGATATTTGCATATAGGACACGCAAAAGCTATATGTATAGATTTTGGCCTCGCGGCAAAATATAACGGCAAAACAAATTTACGCTTCGACGATACAAACCCTTCTAAAGAAGAGGAAGAATATGTCAATGCTATAAAAGAAGATATCAAGTGGCTCGGTTTCGACTGGAACGGCAGAGAGTTTTATGCATCAGATTATTTCGACCAACTCTATATCTGGGCAGAAAAACTTATTTTGGACGGTAAGGCATACGTAGACGACCAGTCGGCTGATGTTATCAGTCAGCAGCGACAAAATCCTACTGTCTCCGGCATCGAAAGTCCTTTCAGAAACCGCACACCGGAAGAAAACCTCGACCTTTTCAGAAGAATGAAAGCAGGTGAGTTTAAAGATGGAGAAAAAGTCTTGAGGGCAAAAATAGACATGGCTTCGCCTAATATGCACATGAGAGATCCTATAATGTACAGGATTATGCATGTAAGACATAACAGAACCGGCGATAAATGGTGTATTTATCCTATGTACGACTGGGCTCACGGACAGTCAGACTATATCGAAGGAATCACACATTCGTTGTGTACCCTCGAATTTGAAGTCCACAGGCCCCTTTACGACTGGTTCCTCGATCAGGTCTATACTCCGGGCACAATTCGTAATAAACAGCGCGAATTTGCCAGATTTAATCTTAGTTATACCGTCATGAGCAAAAGGAAACTCCTCGAGCTTGTAAACGGTAAATATGTCGACGGATGGGACGACCCGCGAATGCCGACAATATCCGGTCTCAGAAGAAGAGGCTATACTCCCGAGTCCATAAGAAATTTTGAAGATAAAATAGGCGTTGCCAAACGTGAAAACGTTATCGAAATAGAACTTCTCGAGCACATGATTCGTGAAGACCTCAATAAAAAAGCTCGGCGTGTTATGGGCGTTATAGATCCTGTGAAACTCGTTATTGATAATTATCCTGAAGGACAGACGGAATATTTTATGACAGACAACAATCCCGAAGACCCCGAAGCCGGTCAGAGAGAGGTGCCTTTTACTAAAGAACTGTATATCGAAAGAGACGATTTTAGAGAGGATCCGCCTGCAAAATTTTTCCGCTTAGCCCTAAATCAGGAAGTACGCCTTAAAAGTGCTTATATTATCAAATGTACCTCTTTTGATAAAAACGAAAACGGAGAAGTTACAACCATTCATTGCGAATATGACCCCGCAACGAGAAGTGGCGCCCCGATGTCAAATAAAAAGGTTAAAGGCACCTTACATTGGGTGTCTGCAATTCATGCTATAGATGCTGAAGTAAGGATTTACGACAGATTGTTTAACGACCCCGATCCTGCCGGACACAAAGACATCGATTTTCTTTCGTTTGTTAACGCCGACTCTATCACAGTTAAAAGTCATTGCAAACTGGAACCCTCTTTAGCCAAAGCACAAAAAGGCGTAGGATACCAGTTTCAGAGAATCGGCTATTTCTGTCTTGATAAGTATTCCACAGAAGAACACCTTATCTTTAATAAGACCGTCGGTCTCAAGGATACTTGGATGAAACAAAACAACTGATTTGGAAGAAATCCGAACACTTAAGAATAATCTGTTCGCTGCCTGTAAGCGACAATATACGGAAAAGGAATGTTCACTTGTTGCAAAAGCCTGTGAAATAGGAGAGAAATATCTTGAAGATATTAAGATTGAAGGACTTAATCTCAGCACAGTTAAACATAATCTGAAAGTAGCTACAATTGTCGTTGACGAGATTAACCTTGATGTAAACTCGACAGTCTCCTCTGTTCTCGCGGGTTGCGACTTGTCGCCGGAAAGCATTGAAGCTGAAAAAGTCATCTCTGAGAACTTCTCTCCCTCAGTAGCCGGTTTTATTCGCAGTCTCAACAAAATAGTTGCTCTCGACTTCGTCAACGTCCAGTCTAACGCGGAGAAATTCAGAAATATCCTCGTCAATATCTCCGAAGACCTCAGAGTTGTTATCATTAAACTTGTAGACAGACTCATATCTATGAGAGAACTCGACGAGTTTACTCCGGAGTGGCAGAATAAGCTTAGTGTCGAATCGATGTTTTTGTATGCCCCTCTCGCCCACAGAATGGGACTGTATAATATTTATACGGAGTTGAGTAATCGCTCCTTCCAGAATATTAATACCGGGGAATATGATGCTATCAAGCAGCAGTTGGATGATATTCTTATAAAAAACAAGGACTTTTTACCCGATTTTATTTCTCCTATTGAAAAAAAGCTTAAAGAACTTGGTGTAGAATATCAAATAAAGCAAAGGATTAAATCGCCTTTCTCCATCTGGAAAAAACTTGATAAGCAGCATATAGGCATAGAAGATATCTACGACATTTATGCAATAAGAGTCATTTTTGATACTTCAATAGAAAAAGAAAAATTTCTGTGCTGGCAGATATATGCTTATGTTACAGATATTTATCCGCAGATGTTTTCACGTACGCGCGACTGGATAAGCAAGCCCCGATCAAACGGCTATGAGTCGTTACATACAACGGTACAATACAGTAATGGCGTTTGGGTCGAGGTGCAAATACGCTCAAAACGTATGGATAAAGTGGCAGAATACGGTCCTGCTTCCCATTGGTCCTACAAAGATGGAACGCATGCCTCCGTCCTTGAAAACTGGCTTGCTGAAATCAGAGATATCGTTGCCAACGATAAACTTGCTCTCGGTGATATCCTCGAGAGTATGAAACCCGACTCTATTACCAACGATCAAATCTACGTTTTTACACCGGATAAAAAGATCAAAAACTTTAATAGAGGAGCAACTCTTCTGGATTTTGCTTATGATATTCATTCTGATGTCGGAAATAAATGTGTCGGCGGAATAATCAATGAGACAATAAATGTAGATAAATCCTATAAGCTGAAAAACGGAGACACTGTTTTCGTGAGAACACTTAAAACGCAGCGTCCCTCTATCGAATGGCTTAAAATAAGTACTTCCGCCAAGGCAAAATATAATATAAGGAAGACCTTAAATGAAGAGAGAAACAATCTCATCGACCTTGGAAAAGATACTCTGAAACGGAAGTTGAAAAACTGGAAATATGACTTTAATGACAAAATCAACGATATCGTTCAATATTTCGGATATAAATACGGTGCCGATTTATATTATGATATAGCGACAGAAAAGTTAAACACTCTTAAAATCAAGGAATTTCTTGACAATAAGGCTGTTATTTCTTCGCAGAAGCAGGAACAGACTCTTGTAAAGACGAAAGAAAAAACGGGGACAAGGTGTCTTGTAAATAAGGAGGATGGAAAAAGAATTCAATATATGACAAGTAATTGCTGCGAGGTTAAATTTGGCGACAAGGTCTTCGGGTTTATTTCGAGCACGGCGGAGATAAAAATCCATTCGATAAATTGTCCCAATGCCGGTTATTTGATGTCTAGATTCCCTTATAGAATATTAAATGTTGAATGGAGAGAGTAGATCTTCGACAATCTTTCTCTGTTTATTTACGTATTCACAATACTTTATATATTCTTCTGAGACGGTATCTTCAACCTTATGTGACAGTGCCTTGTGCAGTTTTTCAACTTCAGCCATAATGCTGTAGCAGTCGGCATCTATATATGTTGTCTTGAATTTTTCCCATGTATACTCAATAGCTGTCTCATTCGGGTGCAACATATCTTCCTTATAGAAACGGTAATCGCGCAGATCGTCCATAATCAACTCGTATGCAGGGAAATAGGAGACATTATGACAAGTTTTGCAAATTTCGCCTACACCGAGTAAGAGAGTAGCTTTACTTCGCTGATTTTCAACAGTACCATCTTTCCAGTGGCGTATAGGACTGACGGTAAAAACTATTTCTACATTATTATTTATTCTGTTAATGCTGTCGACAATCCTCGATAAAGAAGATACAACATCTTCAAAAGAAAGCATTCTAACATTAAATTCCGAGGCGGGCATTTTATGGCAATTGCCTACAGGACATTTTGTGC
>JAQVPY010000087.1 GCA_028701815.1 Bacteroidales bacterium
CTTCGTAGGTTTATCCTGAAAGTCGAAATCTATTTCTTTACTCTTATCCACCACGTGAAAGAGTACCACTTCATTTTTATTATATTTAAGGTGTTGCAGAGCCATAAACATCCCTTCCAAGTCGGAATAGGTATCGAACATATCGGAGAATATGACTATCAACGATCTCTTATGTATTTTCTCTGCGATAAGGTGTATTGATTCAGTAATATTGGTTTTAGTTTTTGCGGCAGGTTTATAGTCTGTTACGAGTTTTTCATATTCCGTAAACAGGAATTTAAGGTGGTCGACAGAAGATCTGACCGGAGTAAACAGGTTTATTGCGTCGGAGAAGACAGCCAGACCGACGGCATCGCGCTGTTGTTGTAAAATCTGTGTAATACAGGCTGCGGCATAGATAGAAAAGGTCGCCTTATCAGGATTATCTACCGTGGGATTTTCCACTACGGGGTAATGCATCGACGACGAGTTATCTATGAGTACGTAGCAGCGGAGGTTGGTCTCCTCCTCATATCTTTTCACAAAGAGTTTATCTGTACGTGCAAACAGTTTCCAGTCGATATGTTTGATAGAGTCGCCCTGATTATAAGGGCGATGTTCTGCAAACTCCACAGAAAAGCCGTGGAAAGGGCTTTTATGCAATCCTGTCATAAAGCCCTCCACCAACTGATTTACAACAAATTCCAACGAGTTATACCGTTGAATTACGCTGTTATCTAACACAACTTTTCAACCTTTGCTGCCAAAGCTGCCTTAGTAGTAGCGCCGACTTGTTTGTCTACAATTTCGCCGTTTTTAATAAAGAGTATTGTAGGGATGTTTCTAACGCCGTATTTAGCGGTAGTATTAGGACATGTGTCAACATCGACTTTACCTACATTTACTTTATCTTTGAACTCTTCTGCTATCTCATCTACATAAGGAGATATCATTTTGCATGGGCCGCACCATTGTGCCCAGAAATCAAGAACTAACGGTTTATCTGACGTTAAAAATTCCTGAAAATTGTCATCTGTGATTGTTAAAGCCATAATATTATATTTAAAGGTCAAATAATTTACAAAATTAAGCGTTTTTTCTCAACCGAGGATATAGTAATAAAAAATATAGATTTTTTTAACAAATATTGATATTACGAATAAAAGCGTATATCAGAATATATAGCCGAAACTAATCTGTACCACTCTGTTTTTCCCGTTGAAGTCGTCACATTGAACGGCACCGAGGAGTTCGGAAGCGAGTCGGAGAGTTTTGATAACGGGGACAAAACCGTGGATATATCTTGCTGTGATAGTAAATTTTCGCACCTCAACCGATACGCCGCCCATAAGACTGAAGTCGGAGAAAGAATAGGTTTTTTTATTGAACTGCCTATAGTCGTCGTGAGGATAAGTAAGCAGTGCAGCGCTGGTAGAGCAATTAAGGAGTTCCTGCATATAAACTGTAGCCGAATACTGCACACCAAGCTCAATAGATAGTCTTTCTATGGGATAAAATCTCACGTAAACGGGGAGGCAAAGACGCGTGGCATAATATCTAAAGTCTGCGACACTGTTAAGAGAAGTGTTTTCCGGAATAGAATAAAAGTTGATTTTAGCACTCTCTTTTGACACTGTCAGCTCCGACAGCATGGCGATTTTGTCGCTAAACCTATAGCCCCCGACAGCACCTCCGTGAACGCCGAACATCACGTCGCCGAAAAAGATATTGCGGTCGAGACCGCCTAAAGACATCATGGAAAGGTTCGGCCCGACTTTCACTCCTATAATCCAATTAGAATTATCCGTTTGGCACCAGGCCGAAAAAGAGATTAGACATGCTCCTAAAGAGGCGACGAGATAATTACAAAAATTTTTCATGACAACATAATATCTGCAAATGTACAGTTTTTTTCCCATTTAACTTTTTTTGGAAAAATAAAACTTGAGAAAAGCCGAACTTAACATCAAAAAATATATCTTTGTATTTTAAACAAGACTGTAAAACAATAACAAATATAAACAATTAATTAAAGTTACTTTTATTATGAAAAAAATTACTCTTGTATTAGCACTTTTAATTGCGAGCGCAGCAAGCGTTATGGCTCAAAATTATGTAAGTACCGAACCGGCAAACAGAAATGTTATCATTGAAGAGTTTACCGGAAGAAACTGTGGATATTGTCCCGACGGGCATCTAATTGCGAACAATATTGTTGCCGCCCACCCGGGAAGAGTTTGGGCAGTAAACATCCATGCAGGCGGATATGCCACTAACACCTATCCTAACTTCCTCACAAATGATGGAACAACCATTCACAACGGATTTAGCATCAGCGGATATCCGACAGGAGCTGTTAACCGCAGCAGTCAGACGGCTATTGACAGAGGGCAATGGGCTGGTGTTACCAATCAGAAACTTGCACAAGCTTCTGAAGTTAACGTAGACGGCGTTGTAATTGTTGACCCTGTATTAAGAACTGCAACTATTCATGTTGAGGCATATTACACTGCAGACGGTCCGGGAACTACCAACAAAATGACTGTTGTTATGTTACAAGACAACATCCTCGGTTCTCAAGCAGGAATGTCTGGAAATCCCGGTCAGGTTATAGGAAATCAATATAACCACATGCATATTTTAAGAGACGTAATATCTTCTACAGCATGGGGCGATGAGATTTCTCCTATCTCTGCAGGAACTCTTATCCAAGAAGAGCTCACTTACCAAATCCCGGAATCCATAGGTACGCCAAACGGAGTTGATGTAATTATCGATGATGTTTACTTTCTTGTATACGTTGCGGCCAACAACTATAACATCTTATCAGCATGTGAACTGACAAAGATCATTGGCAGCGACGCTCCTATCAACCCGGGCATCACCGCTTTCGAACAAAAAGAAGAAGTTGTTTGCGGACTTGATAAAACAGCAGTTTTAACACTTCTTAATGGCGGAACAGACGAGCTTACAAGTTTAGGATTTAATATCGACATTGATGGTGTTACTTCCACTTATAACTGGGCAGGAAATATAGCATCATATTCAGGAGCCAGCATTGAAATCCCATTGGAAATTCCTGTTGGAACCAGCGATGTTACCTTCAGCATCAACACAGCTAATGGCACGACCATCGAGCCTAACAACATGACTACTGTCAGCGGCGAGATGACAACAGAAGACTGGTTAACTCACGACAACCCGACGTCAACTATCACCGTTAGAATTTGGCAAGACAGATTCGGCAACCAGACATACTGGTACCTTTATGACGGCGCCAACGAATTAATCGCCAGCGGTGGTCCTTATTCCATATTACCAAGTGCAGGCACAGAACTTCACGAGCATATCGTTCCAGTACCTGCAAGCGGCTGTTACAATTTTAAAATCATCGACACTGCTAACAACGGTATCAACAACACCCAGGGCGCAGGTCACTATGAAATCGTAGACGACGAAGAAAATATCATAATCGAAAGCGACGGACAATATGGCTCCGGCGAAACCTACCTCATGAGTTTAGTGTCAGGAAGCGCACCTACCACTTATGCTGTAACCATCACAAAAGAACCTGAAAATGGCGGCAACGTTACCGGCGCAGGTACTTACAACGCTGGCAGTGTAGTTACAATAACAGCAACTCCTGCTCAGGGCTTCATATTTAGTACATGGTTTGGTAACGGCTCTTTTATTACATCAGATCCTTCTTATACCTTCACTATTTCTCAAGACATGGCATTTAATGCTGTTTTCGCTCCCGAAGTAGGTATCGAAGATTTATCGGATGCTATCGCCGTTTATCCAAACCCTGTTGAAAACACGCTCAACATTTCGATGGGAGAAGATATAACAAATGCAACCATTTACGATGTGTTCGGAAGAAAAGTTCTCGTTTCCGGAAACGCAACATCTATCGATGTTTCATCCTTATCCAACGGTATGTATATCCTCCGCGTTAATACCGCCCAGGGAAGTCACGACATGAAATTCATAAAGAAATAAACTATTCGTGTACATATTTGATGTACATGTTAATAAAAAGCTCGTCGAAGTCCTTCGGCGAGCTTTTTTAATATATTTTTGCAGAATAAAAACAATAAAAAACCGTAGCTTATTGTTCATTATTAAATAAACATAGAGAACATGAGTAATAAAGTAAAGATCCTTTGGGCTGACGACGAAATAGAATTATTGAAGCCGCATATTATTTTCCTGACAAGTAAAGGATACGATGTTATCACCACCAATAACGGCAATGACGCATTGGAATACCTTTCAAAAGAGACCGTAGACATCATCTTTCTCGACGAACAGATGCCCGGCATGTCGGGAATCGAAACCCTCGAATCCATAAAGAACATCAATCCCCTTATTCCCGTGGTGATGATCACAAAGAGCGAAGAGGAGAATCTGATGGAAAACGCCATAGGTTCAAATATCGCCGACTACCTCATCAAACCGGTCAACCCCAACCAGATACTCCTGTGTCTTAAAAAAAATATCGACAACAAAAGGCTGGTGAGTCAGAAAACGACCCAGAACTATCAACAGGCATTTCTTCAGATAGGAATGGATCTGTCGAACAATCATGATTTTAACGACTGGGCGGAGACATATAAAACACTTACCGGATGGGAATTGCGTATTGAGGCGGCAGCCGAAGACAGCATGTATGAAGTGTATCTGATGCAAAAAAGCGAAGCCAATAAACTGTTCTGCAGATTTATTGAGAACAATTATATAGACTGGCTGCACGACAAAAGCGACAACAAACCGCTCATGTCACATTTCATCCTTAAAGACAAAGTGTTTCCGCTACTCGGAGAAAAACCGCTCTTCCTCTTCGTTATCGACAATATGCGTTACGACCAATGGCGCATAATTGAAGCTATCATCAGCGATCTATACAGGGTAGATAACGAGGTTATGTTCTCCAGTATTCTGCCTACTACGACCCAATATGCGCGCAATGCGCTGTTTGCCGGTCTTATGCCTTCGGAGATTCAAAAAAAATATCCTCAATACTGGCTCAATGAAGATGAGGAGGGCACGAAAAATCAGCACGAGGAGTTCTTTTTGGACGAGAACCTCAAACGATGCGGAAAAGATAAAATCAAATTTTCCTACAACAAAGTTCTGAATCTGCAAGCCGGAAAAAAATTAGTCGACAACCTGCCTGCGCTGCTCGAAAATGATCTAAATGTTATTGTATATAACTTCGTAGACATGCTCTCCCATGCAAGAACCGAGATGGAGATAATAAAAGAGCTCGCCGACGACGACTCTGCATACAGATCGCTTACAAAATCATGGTTTGAACACTCCGCTCTGTACGAAATGATTGAATACCTCGCCTCTAAAAAGATAGATATAGCCATTACCACCGACCACGGCTCCATCAAAGTTGATGACCCCGTTAAAGTCATCGGCGACAAGGCGACAAATACCAACCTCAGATACAAGGTAGGACGTAATCTCGATTTCAATTCTAAAAAGGTGATGGCTATTAAAAACCCTGAAACGGTTTATCTCCCGAAGACAAGCCTCACAGCTTCATATATCTTCGCGAAAGAAAGCGACTTCTTAGCCTACCCTAACAACTATAATTATTATGCGGGTTATTATAAAAACACCTTCCAACACGGAGGCATCTCCATGCAGGAGATGATTATCCCGCTGATCTTTTTAAGCGCAAAATAAAAAGTGAAACAAGAATGTAACAACCTTGAGCAACTGCCACAAGTTGCCCTCAACATCATCAACGCACACCGGAAATCGCGCGTTTTTGCCCTTTACGGCAGCATGGGCGCAGGAAAAACTACTGTAACCAAGGCCTTCTGCGACATACTTCACGTAGTAGATGTAGTCAACAGCCCCACCTTCGCCATCATCAATGAATATATCACCGACGACGGCGACAGCGTGTTTCATTTCGACTGCTACAGGCTGAAAGATAAAAAGGAGTTTTTTGATATCGGGGGCGAAGACTACTTCTATAGCGGCAGCTACTGCTTTGTGGAATGGCCTCAGCTTATTGAAGAACATCTTCCCGCCGACTGCGTTAAAATCACCATCACAGTCGATGACAACGGCACAAGAATTTTTTACGACGATATCAAATCATAAACTATGGAATCCTTTTTCTCTGACGGCAACGATTTCGTCGAAAAACTAATTTTCTGCCTCCACAAACCCGAATATAAAAACAGCAGAATAGTCGTTCTCGCCGATATCAATACCGAAGCGTGCTGCCTCAGAAAGATTATACCCGCTCTCGAAGGATTCGACTATAAGACCATAGTTATTAAAGACGGCGAAGAGTCTAAATGTATAGATACATGTAGCATTATATGGCGACAGCTTTTAGAATATAAGTGCGACAGAGATACTCTTATGCTAATACTCGGAGGCGGCGTTTTGTGCGACATCGGAGGATTCACCGCATCCTGCTTTAAACGTGGAATCAAATATTTTTATATCCCCACCACCCTGCTGTCTCAAACAGATGCAGCATGGGGCGGAAAAAACGGCATCAACTTCGGCCGCCTGAAAAACCAGATAGGACTCTTCTCCGACGCAGAACTCGTCGCCATAAACACTTCCTTTCTCGAAACTCAAACCACACGTCAATTCGAAGCCGGCATGGCTGAAATTATCAAACACAGCATCATCCATGACCCGTCTATCCTTGACGATATCGACAACATTACAATATCCAATAAAGACATCCTCCCTCTCCTCAAAAAATCCGTTGCAGTTAAAAGCTATTATGTAAATAGAGACTATTACGACAAAAATGAACGCAAGTGCTTGAACTTCGGACATACCATTGGCCATGCCGTAGAAGCAGTCTACCAAGATGAGGTATTCCACGGAGAAGCCGTCGCCCTGGGTATGCTCGCCGCCCTGTTCCTTTCATCTAAATATTGCGGACTCTCGGAAGATAAACAGTTGTATTATTCCAATAAAATACGCACTATCCTTCCACATCTGCCTAAAATACATGATAAGGAGACATATAAGATTTATGAGAAACTTACTTTCGACAAAAAAAACACTAACGACAATATCAACTTCGTCCTTATTCGCGAAGTCGGCGAACCGGCTATAGATGTAGCTGTAACACAGGACGATATCATCGAAGCGATAAAATATATCTCCGTAATATAAATTATTATACAAACTCCACCGAAATGGATAAATGTTCCTCTTTAACGCGCAATATCAACCTCCCGCCCTGTAAAAGTATCTTGAACAGAGCGCTGATTTTGGATTACCTTTTTTCAGCAAATCCTTTCGGCCAAGACCTTAAAATTGATCCGGGCGACAATAATATCCCCGACGACAGTCGCCTGCTCAACAGCTTACTCACCGAAGGCATTCCCGAATATTGCAACTGCGAAAACGCCGGCACCACCCTGCGATTTCTGACTGCAGCCGCCGCCCTGAAATCTCGCCCTACCGTGATATCGGGTTGTGAAAGGATGAAACAACGCCCGATAGATAACCTCGTCGATGCTTTACGCACACTCGGCTGCAAGATCGAATATACGGAAAAAACGGGGGTTCCCCCAATAAGAATATTATCACCTATAAATATTGATAACTACCCGATAGCCTTATCCGTTATCCCCACTAAAAGCAGTCAGTTCGTCTCCGCCCTCATGCTCGTCGCCCCACGGTTGAAATACGGTCTCACCTTAAATTTCACAGATAAAATTCCGTCTTTCCCCTATATCAATATGACCTCACAGATAATGAACAGGGCAGGACTGCATAATGAACTCTCACGCCAAACCATCACTATCCACCCCTTCAACAACCTATTTAATATAAATAATATCTCTATCGAAAAAGACTGGTCATCCGCAGCATATCTGGTACCCTTCCTCGCTGCCTGCCAATCCGGAAATATTTTCTTCGAGGATCTCTCATTAAACTCCTGCCAAGGCGACAAAGTTTTCTGCGACTATATGCCACTTTTTGGCATACAAGTGTGCGAAGAGAATAATGGGATACGAATGGTAAAGACGGGAAAACCGAATTTACTGTCAAAAGAGACAAAATTAATAAAACTCGACATGACCGACACGCCTGATTTATTTCCCACATTAGCGGTAGCAGCAGCGATAAGTGGCATGGACGTTGAATTTCGCGGATTAGAGAATCTCAGATATAAGGAGTCAGACAGGATATTGGCTGTTAATGACAACTTAGGAAGATTGGGATACAGAACAGAGATAATTGATGACGGACGCTTCAGAATTCATGACGATTTCAAAGGATCACACGGCATCAATCATGAATCGACAAGCACTTCGGATTCGATTTTAATAAAAACTTATCACGACCATCGTATAGCGATGGCGTTCAGCGCATTCAAAGGCATAAGAAATACGACAATTGATGACATCAATTGTATCAGCAAATCGTTTCCCGGGTTCCTTTTTATTTGATCTCAATAAAATGTAAAAATGGAATAAATATCCTACCTTTGTAAATATTTTAATATTTTTTCAAAGAATGGATAGATCCTTCCCATATATCAGAGAATATGCTGATGACGAAAAGGCGCGAATTTGCGATATGCTTACAGAAGCGCATGAGTGTTTACCGTTTTCCATAATGCATCCGTTAC
>JAQVPY010000088.1 GCA_028701815.1 Bacteroidales bacterium
ATGAGAAGGAGAATAATTAAATAAATGGTGGGTTAATTATCCCATCCATGCATCCATAGCTCAATGGATAGAGTCTCACCCTCCTAAGGTGATTGTTGCAGGTTCGACTCCTGCTGGGTGCGCCATCTTTGTTGTACGAAAAAGCTACAACAGACAAAAAGCACAAGATATTGCGTATCTTGTGCTTTTTTGTTACTATATCTTGTGATTTTGTCGTTGGACAAAATCTTTGAATTTAACAGCTGCATTTCGGCGCTTTTTTCAAAAAACAGGTCTTGAACTTACGACATATCGTTTTTGCTCGATAGGGTACTACAATTTTATAATAATTTTTAAGAGAGAACAAGTTTAGGTTCTCTCTTTTTTGTTTCAGTTTGAGTGTAGTTTCCCAAAGGTGATAAGAAAAATTATAATTATAGTAATACCGGAAAGGAGAACAATATGAAATATGGAATTTGGTTGGACGAATGGTTTCGTAATTACATACAGCCATCGTCGAAGATAAAAACTTGCGAAAGGTACTCTGAAATCATTGAGAAGCACCTGAAAGTAAAATTGGGAGAATATGAACTTGACGAACTGACGCCGCTTGTTTTGCAGAGATATGTTACGGAGCTGATGCAGAGCGGGAATATCGTAACGGGAAAAGGGTTGGCGGCGAACTCGGTGAACGGAATTATTACGGTGATACAGAATTCGCTGAAACTCGCCTACACGCTCGGAGAACTCAAAGAATACACGGCGGATAAAATTAAACGCCCGAAAACGAAAGAAAAGGAAGTGTCTTGTTTCACACTTCCGGAACAGAAAAAAATAGAACAAGCCGTACTGACAAGTAAAAAGCCGAAGCTGTTCGGGATTGTGCTTTGCCTGTATTCGGGACTTCGTATCGGAGAGCTGTTGGCTTTGGAATGGTCGGATATTGACTTTAACAAAGGTACGATTACAGTCAATAAAACCTGTCACGACGGACGGGACGAGAACGGAAAATTATGCCGGATCACCGACTCACCGAAAACAACGTCGTCAAAGAGAACAATTCCGATTCCGAGACAACTGTTGCCGCTTCTGAAAGATCATAAAAAAAAGAGTAATTCTCAGTACGTTGTTTCAAGCGACGGACACGGAATAACCGTGCGCTCATATCAGAGGAGTTTTGAGTTGTTACAAAAGCGGCTCGGAATCGAAAGGAAAGGATTTCACTCTCTGCGCCACACGTTCGCAACCCGTGCGCTCGAATGCGGAATGGACGTCAAAACACTTTCGGAGATTTTGGGGCACAAGAACGCAACTGTAACACTTAACCGTTATGCCCATTCGATGATGGAGCATAAAAAAGAAATGATGAATAAACTCGGTAAAATTTTTTAAGATAAAAAGCCGTCTGTTAGTGCAATAGACGGCTTTCAAATTACCTATATTATACCATAAAACTTATGTTAAAGTCAATTCGAGATTATTCTGAAAAATGAAACGTTTGTAATTTTTCCTATACTTCCCTGATAGGCGTTCATAGACAGACGATTTGTTCACCTATTGCACTAATAGGCGAACAATATGCAGACTAAAAATTCGCCTGTTGGGGGAGGTGTTTTCGGGTTGGAGATATATCGGGTAGCATTTATCGGTCACAGAGAGGTAGATGAACATAGACAAGTAGCAGATGAACTCGATACAGTATTATCTATGCTTTTGAAAAAGCACGAATATATAGAATTTTACGTCGGTAAGAACGGAGAGTTTGACGAGCTGGCGGCTTCTGCCGTCAGACGGTTAAAAAGCGAATGGTCGGCGTTTTGTTCTCTTGCGCTTGTTCTACCTTATGAAATCGCAAATTTAGACCTGATAGAAAAATCATACGATGAAGTGATAATGCCAAACGACTATAAATGTCATTATAAAGCCGCTATCGAGAAAAGAAATAGGTGGCTTGCAGAAAATTGCGATTTAATGATTATATATATTGAAAGAGAGAATGGTGGCGCGTATAAATGCTATAAGTACGCAAGAGAACTTGGTGTTCAGATTGTAAATATAGCAGACAAAATACATAACGAAAAACAATAGAATTTGTTAGAAGAGATGCTTTTTGGACAAATTTATGGTAATTTGAGCCAAAAACATCTCTTTACTTTTTCAAATACACTTGAAAAAGATATGCAGTTATGCTATAATATTTGCGTTAGCATATCCGAAGATGGAGGGTGTATTATGACATTCGCTGAAAAAGTTAAAGAAGCGAGAAAACAATTAGGTCTTAGCCAAGAGAAATTTGCGGGGAAAATGGGTGTATCCTTTTCGACTATCAACAGATGGGAAAAAGGACGTTTCCTTCCAAGCTATTTGGCTCAGGCTCAATTTGACTCTTTCTGTAAGGATAATGGAATAGTGTTTAATGATACAGGAGAGAGAGAATGACATATAGTCCTATCGCTGAATTAAGAAATAGAAGCCCATATTCGGGAACAGGTTCACTAACAAGAGAGCAGTTCTTATTTTTTGAAATGAGAACTACCGCAAAGTTGATGACTGAGGGATTATCCGACGAAGAAATTCATCAACGTATTTATGAGGATAATCTATTTCAGTTTCCAACAGAGAAATCAATTAAGTTAATAACAAGTGGATGTATTCGCAGATTAAAATCACTTAACAATAACGAGCTTGTATATGCGCTGGCTACATTACCGACAGATGAGGCTAAACAAATCTGTTTGTACGCTATGATGAAGCAAAGCCCACTTGTGCGGGATTTTATGGTTCAGGTAGTTGGAGAAAAATACAGGCTTAAAGATATGTCTTTCGGCAAGATGGAAGCTAACGTATTTTTAATGCGTTTACAGGAACAAGATGACTATGTCGCAACATGGTCTGAATCAACAATCGGAAAGATTCGTCAAGTATTGATAAAGATATTGGTAGAGAATGAGTATCTCGATAATATCAATTCGGATCATCTTAATCCGGTGTTGATTTCACGAGTATTAGAAAACGGAATACGGGCTAATAATGATGAATCGGTATTCCCTGCCTTTAATTATTTTGAGTAGGAGATAATCAAAAGCTATGGAAGAAATAAAGGAAAGGATAAACTCAATGAAATCGTCCTCGCAAATGCGAAGATGGTTGTGCTTACCGGGAGCAACAACTTTACTATAAAAAAACTGTTGACCGTGGATGATACCGTCAGCAATTTTCTCGTGTACGTTCCGTTTTCATATTCCGATAACCTTGAAAACGACTGGTTGTTGAATCTGGAACTGTATAGCGAAGAGTTCTATGCCGATCTCAATTCCATTTGGATGGATGAAATGGGGTTGCCCGTTTCTCCGATTCTCAGAAGTTCGGTCAGGGGGTATCATAAATTCTTTAACAACAAAGAACGACGCGCGAAATTTTCTAACGTAAATAGGAATATTGCTACTGCTCCTCAACTGCATTTAGCGGTTTTAACGGTTATTTGCGGAGAAAAAGAAGTAACGCCGAATGCTATCATTCGTGCTGTTCTTTCTGCCGGACTCGATACGGAAAGCAATCCGATTTACCGTGACATCGTTAATTTCAATGCGTCGAAAGCATTTTGGATTTTAGTAGGGCAAACGACGGGGTATCAGAGCGATGATCCGAACTTATCTGATCTTGCCTCGCACATTTTGCTTACTGCACTTACGAGAACGATAAGAGAAGATAAGATTTCTGTCCTCGATTCGTTTATTTCTATTCCCCATCAGGTTTACTGTTACGACTTCGTTTCGGAATGGTTACATAATACCTCTAACGACGTTTTAAGAGATATTGCAAAGCAGATAGAGGACAAGCATCAGATGTATCGCCGTTTGAGCTTGCTCTCTGTCGAAGAACTTGCTGGAACGGAACTATTCCCGTGCGTGGACGATTGTATTCTTTATAAATTGATGGCGGAAATCAAAGACGATTTCATCCGTACCGATTCTATAAAGAAGATAGTGGAATTGCGCAGGACGACGGTTTGGTACGACTATAATCTCAACTATTACGAAGCAATTTATCAAGTTGCCGAAATGCAGGATTTCTATGTAAAGCACTCTACGGGATTTCACGTTGTTTCTGCAAAAGAAGTATGGGATTTATATACGTCTGAATACTACAAAATGGATTCTGCGTACAGGCAGTTTAATCTGCATTATACGAATTGCCTGAAAGAATCTAATCCTATTCTTGACGATATGATAAAAGCCGTTGCGGACAAAGTTGAAGGATTGTATTCCGTGTGGTTCTTGGGCGAACTCGGAAACAATTGGTCTGATATTTGCGCTGACGAATTGAAAGAATACGGACGGATTAAAGGCGTACCAAGACAAGAAGATTTTTATGCAAGTAAAATCAGCAGAGCAGATAGCCGAGTCTTTGTGATAATCTCGGATGCAATGAGATACGCTGTCGGAGTAAGCCTTGCCGGGCAGTTAAGGACGGAAACGCAAAGTAAGGTTGAAATATCTTCTTGTCAAGCGGTATTCCCGACAATTACAAAGTTCGGTATGGCGGCTTTGTTACCGCATAAAACACTGTCGGTAGAAAGTAAAAACGGAGTGCTTTCTGTGCTTGCTGACGGAGAACCTACCGACAGCGGATACAGAGATAAGATATTAAAAGCGGCGCAACCAAACAGTGTGGCGCTTAAATACAGAGATATTATCGAATTAAAACGTGCAGAAAGGCAAGCACTTGTAAAAGGAATGGACGTCGTTTATATTTATCACGATAAGATAGACGAAACGGCACATACTTCTGAAAAACTTGTATTCTCTGCTTGCGATGAAGCCATATCGGAAATAAAGAATATGGTTAGAATAATCTGCAATGAATTTGGCGGCACAAGAGTATTGATTACGTCAGATCATGGATTTCTTTATACGGCGAAGCCGTTGCAGGAAAATGATAAAGTTGACCGTTCTGATTTCGGTGGGAAAGAAGTGGAGTATGCTCGCAGGTACGCAATCATGCAGAAAGGTGCGTCGCCTGAATACTTAATGCCCATAAAGTTTTTGGACGGAACGCAATACGACGGTTTTGCACCAAGAGAGAATATCAGAATTAAAATGAACGGCGGCGGTATGAATTTCGTTCACGGCGGTATCAGTTTACAGGAGCTTGTTGTGCCGATCATTGACTACCGCTATTTAAGAAATGCGAGCGCGGAATATCAGAAAAACCGCGATAAGTTCGACACGAAACCTGTTGAAATAGGATTATTGTCTGCGAACAGAAAAATCTGCAATATGATTTTCTCTCTTAACTTCTATCAGAAAGAAATAGTTTGCGACATCAGAGTTCCAGAAACTTATTTGTTGTATTTTATAGATGAAAACGGGACGCAAGTAAGTGATACGGCGAAAATTATAGCAAACAAAACAAGTAACAACGAGCAGGAAAGAACGTTCAGGTGTACGTTTAATTTGAAACCGATAAATTATAATAGCAGGGCGAAGTATTACCTTGTCATTAAAGATGAAGCTGGATTACAGAATCCGCAAAAGGAAGAATTCCAGATTGATATTGCTTTCTCTGTGGGCGAATTTGATTTCTTTGGCGGCAATGATTAACGGAGGTAATTATAATGGAAGAAGCGATGAGCAATAGAGAAACAATAAGGAAAAAACTTCGTGATACGTTTGACGGAAAAATTGTTCGCAAAGATCTTACGAAACAGATAAAAGAGGGCGCGAACGTTCCCGTTTACGTTTTGGAATTTTTGCTTGGTCAATATTGCAGTTCTGATGACACTGCCATTATCGAAGAGGGAGTACAGAAGGTAAAACGCATTTTAGCGGATAACTTCGTACGCCCTGACGAAGCGCAAAAAATATTGTCGGTTCTTCGTAAAAACGGAAGCCATACCGTTATCGATATGGTTACGGTTGAACTCAGCATAAGAGATGACCGCTTCTATGCGTCGTTCTCAAATTTAGGTTTACACGGAATCCCCATTGCAGATGAATATCCCGAAAAGCACGACAGATTGCTTTGCGGCGGTATATGGTGTATCGTACAGCTTGAATATGAGTATATAGAAGAAGAGAAAAACGATTGCCCGATTCATATAAGAAAACTTTCGCCTATTCAGATGCCTCACGTTGATATTGACGAGTTGAAACGCGGTAGAAGTAATTTTACGAAGGACGAATGGATAGATGTATTGTTACGTTCTATTGGAATGGAGCCGGATACGCTCTCATATAGAGAGAAATGGTTGTTGATTACGAGGATGTTACCTCTTGTAGAAAACAATTTTAACTTATGTGAACTCGGTCCGAGAAGTACGGGTAAATCTCATTTATATAAAGAAATTTCTCCCAACAGTATTCTTGTTTCGGGAGGGCAGACAACGGTTGCAAATCTCTTTTATAATATGGGAAGAAAAACTGTCGGTTTGGTCGGACTATGGGACTGCGTAGCGTTCGATGAAGTTGCAGGTATTAAGTTTAAGGATAAAGACGGCATACAAATAATGAAAGACTATATGGCGTCGGGTTCTTTTGCGCGCGGGAAAGAAGAAAAGGCAGCATCCGCGTCAATGGTGTTTGTGGGTAATATCAATCAGAGCGTTGATGTTTTGTTGAAAACTTCAAGTTTATTTGATCCGTTCCCGCCTGAAATGGGAACAGACACGGCATTTTTAGACCGCATACATTGTTATCTGCCCGGATGGGAAGTGCCGAAATTCCGTCCCGAACATTTTACTAACGATTACGGTTTCATCACCGATTATCTTTCGGAATTTATCAGAGAATTGCGTAAAGAACAGTATGGCGATGCCTTAGATAGATATTTCCGCCTTGGCAAGAATCTTAATCAGCGTGATACCATTGCCGTTCGTAAAATGATAGACGGTTACTTAAAACTGATCTATCCAAACGGTGATTTTACCAAAGAAGATTTGGAAGAAATCGTCAAAATCTCGCTTGAGATGCGCCGAAGAGTAAAAGAGCAATTAAAGAAACTCGGCGGTATGGAATTCTATGACGTAAATTTCTCGTACATAGATAATGAAACGTTTGAAGAAAAATATGTTGCAGTTCCTGAGCAGGGCGGCGGAAAACTGATTCCTGACGGAATGTGTAATCCCGGACAAGTTTATACAGTATCTCGTGGAAAATCAGGAATGATAGGACTGTTCAGACTCGAAGGTCAAATGCTCCCCGGTAATGGTAAATTTGAGAGAACGGGACTTGGTTCAGACAGAGAAGCCAAAGAAGCGACGAACACCGCATTCAACTTCTTAAAAGCAAACAGTAATCGTATAAGTGGTACAATCAGCACAACGACAAAAGATTATATCGTGAATTATCAGGACTTGCAAGGAATCGGCATAACAGGGAGACTTGCGTTGCCAACATTAATATCATTATGTTCAATAGCTCTTGGTCATTCAACACTTGCAAATCTTGCTGTAATAGGAGATATTTCTATCAGCGGAACACTTATAAAAGTAGATGAGCTTGCTAATGTTTTGCAAGTATGCCTTGATTCAGGAGCTAAAAAGGTGCTGTTGCCAAGCACATCATTTGTGGATTTTACAACCGTACCCGCAGACCTTATGAGCGCATTTCAGTTAATACCTTATTCATCTGCGGAGGATGCGGTGTTTAAGGCGTTAGGGGTTGAATAAAATCAAAATCTAAAGGAGTATTTATGGCTAACGATATTCATAAAATAAAATTACTTGTTTTGTGGGACATCTTGTGTCAGAATACAGATGAAGAACACGCCTTAAATACTGATGAAATCGTGGAATTGCTTGCTTTGCGAGGAATAAACGTATCACGAAAAATACTTGTAGAAGATATAAAAACTTTATGCGCTCAGGGATATGAGGTATTATCATATAAGAAGAAGTATCACTATTATTATGTAGTGAATCGTCCGCTTGAAACGGCGGAAGTTGTAATGCTTGCCGATGTTATTAATGCTGCAAAAATTACCTCCGCACAGAAAAAAGAACTTATCGAAAGACTTTCGGGAACACTTTGCTCTCATCAGGCACAAAGTATTTCTAAACACATCATTGCTTTGGATAAAGGAAGAAAAGGTAGTAGTTCATTTATATACAATGTGGACGCAATTGAGCGGGCAATTAACGGGGACAAGCAAATTTCGTTTCTTTATTACGATTATAACGAAAAGCACAAAAAAGCGTATAGGAAAGACGGCGCAAGATATTATGTAAATCCTGTTATCATGGTATGGAACAAAGACAATTATTACTTGCTTTGTTTTTCCAACGGACACAGCGACATCGTAACATATCGTCTTGACAAAATGGAAAACGTCAAAGTGGAGGAAACAGACAGAGAACCACATCAAGAGTACGAATTATTCAATACGGAAGAATACCGCAAGCAGGTGTTCTCTATGTTCGGTGGAGAATTGCAGAATGTTAGATT
>JAQVPY010000089.1 GCA_028701815.1 Bacteroidales bacterium
GTTGGGACCTGCCGAGAAACTTCGATTTCTCCGTAACAGGCACCTATACCGGCTCAATGCTGGTACCACACTATGCCGGATATGTCACCAACGACGTACTCGTTACCACAGAATCCTTCTTCGACCTCAACGCACAAATCAAATACTCCGTATTAGTTCATAAATCTACCACTATTGACTTTAAACTTGGGATGAAAAACATCTTCAACGCATATCAGAAAGACTTGGATGTGGGAGCAAACAGAGACGCCGGTTATATTTACGGTCCCACCTACCCGCGAACAATATTTTTGGGGATAGATATAAACATATAAAAATAAAAAAGACCGAAAAAAACGCAGGGCATCTCATGATAATAACTATTTTTGTATTGAATTTCAACAACCTGTTATTATGAGACGCCATTTTCTTTGCCTGCTGTTTTTATGCTTGGCAGGAATCACATTTACGCAAGAGATTCCACAAGACACCGTATTCTTTATTAACATATACGCAAACGATCAAACGATATCTGCTCAATGTAGCACCGACTATTCCTCTATTGTTAAAGAGTTCGACAATCACGTGATACTGCACAGCATCAGCAACTTTTACGACAAAAAGAAGATTGTCTCCGCCACTCTTCCGGGCTGGGTACGATTTGTGGGTTTCATGGATGCTTCCGACAATTACTACGGAGAGCTGAGCATATCTCAGATATTGAATAAAGACTCCATTGACCTTGTCAAATTTCAACGCGGATATCTTATTTATGACGACGGAACAGTACAACCTTGTGTTAACTTTACATTGGATCTAACTAATAAAACTGCTGTTGACACCGATTTTTTAACCGGCACATGGAAAGAATTCGAAGGAACAGGACAAGCCACAAAGCACCGTATCACTTTCTTTACAAATAAATCCGGCTTTGAAAAAAATACTATCGAGCATGTTTCATACGCACAACCAAGAAACAGTGGATACTATGACACGCCATACCTTGGCAACTCCTACGAACGACATTTTCAGACAACGGGAGGATATTTTTTCAAGGTTCTCGGACACTGTAAAAACTATTTTGCATGGGAATATTCCGAGCCGACACTGACAATTAGACACAGCAAATCCACATCGTACGAAACAGAAGTTATTCCAAACACTCATTGCGACAACTGCGAAGAGAGTTTCGCAATCCTTTGGGCTGAAAATGTTAGACAGGACGTACTTTATAACGAAGATGTGAAAAACGTAAAAAGTCAGATTAATGAAACAATAAAATCATGGAGCTATAAAGATGTCTCTATCGACTTCCATATTTATTCTCTTGGAAAAGATTTTTTGGTGATGATAAGCGGAGATACGTCAGATGTAAACAACTACCATGTTTTCAGACGCGAAAAAAGCGGAAAGCAATAATCAAATATTTTTTATCGCACAGTCCATCAGCATTATCGCCAGATCTACAAGTAGCATGACCTGCAGCACTGATTTTGCTCTATGAGAATTTATTATACGCAATACTACGTATATCAAGATTGTAGATATCAAAGGAAAAAGTGCGGGAAACAACACGATACTTTCGCTTACGTTGCCTTTTAACAAAGCAATCACCGATCGTTGAAACCCGCACAAAGGACAACTTATGCCGAAAAACTGTTTATAAAAACATGGCAGCTGATGTGCCTCGAGAAAATTAACAATTTCATGCATAGTCGTCCGGTCCTGTCATCCAGTAGCAGTTCCTTTTTTTAAAAATAGAAGAGTTCTTCAAACAATTCCCTTGGCATGAAAGCATCAAATATCAGCACTGCGACAAGATACCATACTATCGCCAAGCCACCTAACACTATGCCTATAACAGACATTATACGTCCCGCGTTAAGTTGAGCATAACCTTCATAAATGTCGGGGTTCTGCAAATAAGCTTTTTTACTTTTGCCTGAAATGGCCAAGCCGATGATTCCGAAGAGTAATCCTACAAAAAAACATCCGAAAACTAAAGAGGCAATACCGAGAATTAAAGTTGCCGTTGCATTGGGTAAAATTCGTTTTTCCATAAGTTATAAGTTATTGTTTAAATATTTAATTACCACCAATCATCATCGTCATCAACCATATCGAAATATTTATCAAGCGCATCTTCATAAGAATCATAAGCTCTCTCAAAAGCATCCAACTTAGATGAATATTTCTGATACTCGCTATCGCTGAGATTATCAAGTATATTTTCAAGCTCGTCGAAAGTGTCGACATAGCTGTCGAGCATTCTGTCGAAAGCATCGTATTGGCTGTCACTGACACTGCTAAGCTTGTCGTAATTTTTTTTGTAATTGTCGAGAGATGCCTTGTATCTCTCTAACTGCGCAATTAAATCGGCAACCTTGTCTGAGTCTGTCTTAGCCGAAGTTGTTTTTTCATAATTGCCGAAAGAGGAAGAATAGGTATCCCCCTGATCTGTCGACTTGTCATCATTGACGGTCGTCTTTTCTGAATAGTCGGAAGCGGAATTGGTTTGTTTCCCCTTCCCATTGCATGAAACTATCGCTATTCCTGATAAAACAGCAAAAGATAATAGTAAAATTCTTTTCATAGTAAATCTGATTAAATTAACAATTTTTATGTTTCAAAAATACTATAAAAAGTACTGTTGCGGATGGTCCTTATTGGTCCGTTTGGAGGTGAAGATTCTTGATGCGCTTTTCGTACTCGTCAAGAGTCAGCTCACCGTTTTCAAAAAGGCTGTCGAGTTCCTTGCGCATTTGACGGGAACGTTGCGCGTCGGACTCTTTGATTTGGACCGATTGCAAAAATCCAATAACAGCTTCTATAAATTCTGTTTTATCCTTATCAACAGAGCTATTATCATTTGCTTCAGCATTACGGTTATAAACGATATTACTTTCAACAGAATTGCTCTCGACATTATAGTTATTAGAATCGTTTACAGAAGTAGTATTTTCGGAAGCTCTATTATCAATATAGCTATCATACGAAGACACCTTATCAATATTCGGAGAGCGAAGGAAAAATGCGAGAGTAAGTATCATCAGCACGATGAGCAGTGAGGTTGCAATACCCCACAACATTTTATTGCCTGTTTTATCTCGGCTTATATATTCTTTGATCTCTTCAGCGTGCTGATATCGCAAATCACGATTTGATTGTGTACATTTTTTAATTATTGTTTTATATAGAGGTGGGATTTTTCTCAAGAAAATCGCCTTTAAAATAATACCGAAAGCATAAATATCCGCGCGACAGTCTATCTCGACATCTCCCCTCAACTGTTCGGGAGCGGCATATTTACGACTACCGACAGGCTCTTTAAAGATACTGAAAGTATCACTGTCCGACAGTCCGAAATCTATTATCTTAACATTATTACCATTACGAGTAATTAAGATATTATCAGGTTTTAAATCACGATGAATTAGTTGTTTGCTGTGATAATAAATCATAGCATCCAAGAGTTCGTTGACGATTTTCACCAGCACCGATTTGGGATGGTCTGAAGAAAGAAATTCTTTTAATGTTACCCCATCAACAAATTCGAGAATAATACAGTCGCCGACGACAGGATCATACTCTTTTCCGAAACATTTTGCGATATTCGGATGATCTAATTGTATTCCCACCTCAAATTCCTTTGCCAGCAATTCCCTATATATCAAGTCGTCACGAAACTGCGGCTTAAGACCTTTTAATACGAACCACTTACCATACCGTTGCGCTTTGTACAGCAGATTAAAGCCGGAAGTAATAATCTCACTGTATCCGGTAAAATTGTCGGAGACATTGTGAAAAGAAGATGTTATCTCACCCGATGAAGAAGATTCTTCGTTGTCGTTCATATAAGTTTCTTTTTGGATCGCTATAATTCGATTTGCTCAATAGATGAAAGACCGCCCTTATTTCCCAAGACGAATAATTTGGGAGAACGGTTTTCATGTATCAGACGGTCGACATATAAAGGGCGACCTTTTATAAAGCAGGAGCAATGAAATGTATCTCCGACACTTAACTTGGAGTTTTCTGAAGACACCACTTCAAAGAGCCCCACCCCGAGATGTTTAAAAACGCAGCGTCTGTCGGGAGCCCACGTAATGCTAACTCCACCATCTTGCGGAATATCGTCGGACGATAAAGACGGACTGAGTATAAAATTTGAGGATGTATTGTTTTTGTCGTAATATTTCACAAAATCATCCCAGTCGTTGAAACCGACACAGCGCGCTAATATTGACAGCGTAGAATACCTCGGTGCATCATCGGAATCTATATATCCCCAAATCCGTTTTAAAGTAGTTATGCCTAAAGTCTCCTTACAACGGCTCATTATTACTCCTGTCAAAAAGGAAAAATCAGCCGGCGTAGATATCTTGCGTGAAACCGATTGCTCTATCATGCTGCGTAATGCCGCGATTTCTTCTTTGGAATTTTTCATACGATGTTAAATTAAATTATTTCTCTTTTATCAATGTCAAAAACATAGTGCCCTGAAAGACAATTTACAAAGATACAAAAATGTTTTTTGTTTTTGAAACAATCAGGGCATTAACAATTAACTATTTACTTAACGCATTCCTCAAACAACATCAAAAGATGCGCGGCGCTCCAGCTGAAATGCGGCGCTTCAAGCGGTTGTCCCGTAGAAGCATCGTAATTTTCATATATCGCACCTTGTCCTTTTAATCCGGCTAATCTATCGAAGACCTGTCGCGTGTAATTATCCGCCATCTCTTTATAGCCGTAGTTGCGTAACCCACTGATAGCGAAGTGTGTTTGGTCTAACCATATTGCCCCTCGCCAATATCCGTGCGCATCATATTCCGGATTGTCCATGGCAACAGTAGGAAACGGGATATAAACGCTGAATTTTGTGGTATCTGTCAAAACATCCAACATCTGCCTCACCTGTTCCTTGGTAGCAATGCCCGTCCATAACGGCGTAAAGGCTTCACAGCCTTCTTCACGAATAAAGCTTTTATCTTCAAGCCTTCTGTCAAAGAAAAATCCGTTCACGCTGTCGAAATAATATTGCGACGTAATATCGCCATAATAAGGATCTTCGAAAGGCACTTCTATAATTGCGCTGAATTTCTTCAAGAGGCGATTTTCCAACGCAAGATACGCATTCAAATCGACACTCTCCTGGTTCATACTATATGCTCCTTCGCAATTTTTTATCATAACAGCCTTATCAAAGCGTATTGCGTTGTCCATGCCGCTTTCCCATGCCGCTGCGACCTTCGTGCCATCGGTAGAACCATATTCACATTGATGATTGCCGTCGTGATCCCGCTTTTGATACCACCAGCGATAATATGCGACCAATTTCGGAAACATCTCCACGACAAAGGCTGTGTCGCGAGTCTGCTCGAAAATTTCATTTACAGCCCACGAAACCAACGGAGGTTTGCTGTCCCTGTAATTATTCTCAGCAGTATCCACAAAGATACAGTCGATGATCATGCCGTTGGGCTGCTGATAGTCAAACATCGCACGGATATTGTCTTTCGCAAGTTCCGGAGCAAAACGTGACAAGGCTGCCGAAAATCGCCAGCTATCCCACGCCCAAAAGCCTACAAAATATCCCACAGCATGGCTCGGCACTACGCCGTCATGTTTCAGTCCACCTCTTGCAACACGCCAGTTGCTTATCAATGTAACAAGCGATTTGACAGCAATACGGTTATATTCCAAGCTAATGTCATCACGTAACACCTTGCCAAGGTACCCACTCCATCGCGTACCATGACACGCTATAGCCTCCGACACATCTTGCAACAAAATATGATTAGATGCAATAACAGAGTCAATTTTTTCACCACCCGTCAAAAACGACAACGCCACATGCGTCTCCGCAGTCGCCTTACCTGTTGACGCCATATAATTGACTGCCCTGCCATCATCTCCATTAAGGAGAGACGCACTCGTATTATCGTCAAACGTGATAACCAATATTTCGCCGGTGATATGACGTGCTATAATACTGCCGTCAACACACTCTAAACTAACATTCGTATTCCATTTCTCTGCCGAAAAAGCCCAACGCATCTTGTTCTCAGAATAAACTGTCAACAATGCCGTTGTCGCATCTGCAAAGATCAGACGCTGTTCAACGCTACCGTCAGCAGATGACGATTTCATATAACATTCACCCGGTAAATAGCAGACTGAATCAGAAAAAAAAGCTTCAGGCAAAACAGAACTCTCAGTCTCAGGCAGGCTTTTATCGAAGTAAGATTTGTTTTCAGAAGCAACACTGCCTTTTGCATGTCTCACCTGCACTGCACAGTCGGCCATCCAATAACGATAATTAATGCTGAACGGACCGCAAAAACCATTTATCCACGATTCGTCGTGCGGCAATGTAAATCCCATCCACGAACCGGCATCGGTGAATCCGCCGGGAAACACAACGGAATCATTGGGCGTATAACGGATATCTAATATATTGGCATATTGCGACATATTGTTTGCGAAGACATCTCGTGACACTTCATCACTGTTATTACACGAACAGCACATTAATGACAGCCATGCAATCAGTATCACCGGTTGCTGCATTGTCTTAATAGATTTTTTGTTATTCGTCATATTACATATAAATTTACATTGTATTATTTTACCGGTGAAATTGTAAAGCCATACGTCCATTTACATGGCGTAACAGTATATTCCGGGTGCACCTGCGCTCCCCATGTATTATCACCACCGACTCCCATTTGCAGGTGGTCGATATTCACCCAAACAAAAGGCTGCTTTGTGATACTGCCGCCATGACGATGTTCCTTATCCGACAAAACATAATCTATGTCGTCCTGCGTAAAATTCCACGCGCTGACGCCTATCAGCTCATCACCTGTTGCACGTATACCGCGGCCGTCTTCATTGGTCAGCGTAAAATATCGGACATCACATTTATTGCCCGTTTCCTGCGCGCGTACATAAGGGTGATATTGTTCCCAAACAGTAGAGTTATAGAGTCCTATCAATGCGCCTGTCTTTCTATCGCTATAATTCTCGTGAGGACCTCTTCCATACCATGTCATATTTTCATATTCGGGCTTCAAAATCATTCGCATTCCAAGACGTGGCATTTCCGGCAATAACGTGTCGCCGACAGGTTCATAAGTAAAGTTGACATGAATGCTGCCATCAACACTAACAGCATATTCGATTATTAAAGTCGACTTCTGCTCTTTCAGATCAAAAGAAGCAGTAACGTCTATATTGGCAGCAGCCTCATTACGCTCTGCCGTTATTGCATTCAGAGTCGCATTCTCCCCTGCTCTGCGCCATGTATTACATCGCACAAAAGTATTGTTTGCCACGTCATTATCTGTCAACGGTCGCCAAAAATTGGCTTGCAGTCCCTCTATCAGCATCTCTTCCTCACCATATATCAATGATGTCATCTCACCTGATGATTTAGAGAATGTAACGGAGACTTCCTCTCCCTCAATCATTATCATATTTTCATCTTCATTTAGAACCAAAGAAGTACCGTCAATGAGTTTCTGTAACGGGTGAGTTTCTTTTTGTGGCAGCACCCATTGTGCGGTAGCCATGACATGATCAGCCGGTATCAGTTCCGTCGCGGTTTTAGTACATGTTTTAGCAGTTAGAATATATTCGCATCCATCTCTGCGGGAAACAGTTATCGGGATGTCAATACATTTTGATTCTCCGGCAGCAATATATGGAAAATCCAATTTGCCTTCTTCCACGATATTACCGTTGCAAGACAATGTCCATGACAAATAATAGCCGTCCAACAAAATAAAATCATGCCGGTTGGTAACTTCGACAGAATAAGGGCTGAATGCGACCGGTTGAAAATCTATATATTGATATACTTTTTTCACTTCCCATATATGAGGATGGAGTGTTCGGTTTGCGGCGACGAGACCGTTAGCGCAGAAATTGGAATCATTGGGGACACCCGCGAATCCCATATCTCCGCCATAAGCCCAAATATCATTGCCGAGACTGTCCTGCTTGGCGAAAGTCTGATCCACCCAATCCCATATAAAACCGCCCTGCAGCTGATCGTATTTATAAATCAAGTCCCAGTAATCCTGAAGATTTCCGACACTGTTACCCATAGCATGAGCATATTCGCATAAAATAAGTGGTCTATCCTGACGGGTATTGACGAACTGTCGCAGCAGCCAGATACGGCCGTACATGGGACAATAGATATCCGACACGCCTTTGTAGCCGCCGCCTTCATATTGAACCGGACGGGTCGGGACGAGTTTCTTTGCCAACTCATACAGCGTCTCAAAGTGTTTTCCGTAGCCGGATTCGTTGCCCATACTCCATGTTACAACAGAAGTACAATTG
>JAQVPY010000090.1 GCA_028701815.1 Bacteroidales bacterium
CTTGGCTGTAAGTCGTACGTGGCTAAACAGTTGTCGTACTGGATTTATAATAAGGGAGTCGCCTCTATTGCCGAGATGATCAATATCTCTAAGGCTAACCAGAATCTGTTCTCCGAACAATTTGATATCACTAAAAAAAAACCGATAGAAGTTAAACTTTCTTCCGACGGAACTAAAAAATATCTCTTTAAAACCGATAACGATAATTATATAGAGACGGCTTATATACCTGATATAAAGCGTAATACCCTCTGCGTGTCTTCGGAAGCAGGCTGTAAAATGCAATGTACCTTCTGTAATACCGGTAAACAGGGATTTCAAGAGAAACTTTCTGTCCACGATATTATAAATCAGCTTAATGCAATCCCTGAACGGGATAAGATTACTAACATAGTGTTTATGGGAATGGGTGAACCTTTCGATAATTACGACAATGTTATTAAAGCCCTCGAAATCCTTACAGCAGAATATGGCTTTAAGATAGGAAAAAAGAAAATTACCGTCTCCACGGTGGGAATCGTGCCAGGGATAATAAGGTTCCTTAACGAATCCGACTGTAATCTTGCCATCAGCCTGCATTCCCCTTTTAACGACCAACGCTCACAATGGATGCCTGTCAATCTGTCGTATCCTATCTCTGACATTATGGCTGCCCTGCGCTCTTACGATTGGGGAAAACAACGCAGAGTATCCTTCGAATACATCATGTTTAAAAATCTGAACGATACCGACCGACATGTTAAAGAAATCTGCCGCGTATTAAACGGACTCCGCTGTATGATAAACCTTATAGGCTATCATACTGTGCCGGGACAACCTTTTGAGACTTCCTCGAGGGAGACGATAGAGGCATTTCGTGATAAGCTGAGCAATAAAGGAATCTCTACTACTATCAGAAGTTCGAGAGGACAAGATATCGAAGCCGCATGCGGATTGCTCAGTACTATCAGAATGAATGAGGATAAAATCGTGTAATAAAAAAATTATAGTAACTTTGCATTTGTCAATAAAAATGTCCACTATGAAAAAACTTATCGCAATATCGCTGCTCGTGGTCGCATTCGGACTTCCCTCTGTCGCTCAGGTGACGGTGTCTCAATATGCTAAAAATACCGATGGAATAGTTTATTTCCTTCCCAAAAAATCTTTTGTGCTCGAAATCTCTTATACCGAGAAAACAACAGTGCCGGGTATTTACTCTGATTATGCCTACGAAATGCTCGGTATCGAAAATGTGATAAAAAATGAAAAGAAGTCTTATAATATTGAGAAAATATCCCTCACCCCTTTTGTGGAACCTGACCAGGTTGCAAAATATATTATTAAGGCCTCCGAAACCTCCTCTAAAAACGAGAAAGAGTCTTTCGTGTCTCTGAACAGTATGGGACTGCTGTGCGGAATAGGTAATGCTACTACTTCGCCGGCTCAAAATCAGGATGTCACTTTTAACTATGCCGACAACAAAAATGAGATCCCCTCTTTTAATAATTTCTCGGCTGTGTCTTCACAGTTTACTGCTGTGGATACCACAGTGCGAATAATCAGTTTCGACACATCCTTCTATAAATTGGAGTCCTTATCCTCGAAATCTACTAAGATCTCTCAAAAGGAAAAAGCTGAAAATGCGGTGACGAAATTGCTCGAAATGCGCCAGAATAGAATCGATTTGCTCACCGGCTATCAGGAGACAAATTATGAGTCCGGTACTATAAAATATATGGATAACCGCCTCCTCGAAATAGAAAATGCTTACCTGTCTATGTTTACAGGTTATACTACGGTAAAACATCTTAAACATACTTTCGTGTATTCCCCTGATGCTTCTCAACTTAATAAGGAAATCCCCATCTTGTGCTTCTCCACGGAAACAGGCTTGTGCAACAGCGCTAAAGGGGACTCCTCTATATCTTTCCTCGCTGTTTCTCATACGGGCGACAACGACCAGACTGCTAAAGACGATGCTAAAGGGTTGAAATACAGGGTGCCGGTGACGGCTGAAATATATATTAAATATAAAAATGCTATCTTCGCAGGCGGGATTTATGAGATGCCTCAGTTTGGGACAATACAGACTCTCGACACCCAGAGATATAAATCCCTCAGCATAGACCCTAATACAGGGGCTGTAATTAATGCTAAAGTTGAATAATATGCGCGAATCTTTCTTTTTGATAGCAGGACCCTGCGTTATTGAAGATACTGAGAGCCCGCTGCGTATAGCGGAGAAAATCCTTAAGATTACTGCTGACCTTGAAATCCCTTTTATTTTTAAAGCTTCCTATAAAAAAGCCAACAGATCCAGACTCGATTCGTTTACAGGTATAGGTGATGAAAAAGCTTTGTCTGTTATTGAGAAAATAGGGGAGACTTTAGGCGTGAAAACAATAACCGATATCCACTCGGAGATGGAAGCCCGTATGGCCGCCGATGTGGTCGACTTCCTTCAGATACCGGCTTTTCTTTGCAGACAGACTGAATTGCTTGTCGCCGCAGGGAAAACGGGTAGGGGCGTTAATATTAAAAAAGGACAATTCATCGCACCCGACCAAATGCGCTTCGCCGCTGAAAAGGTGGCCTCTACAGGAAATAATAATATTATGCTTACGGAAAGAGGCTCGTTCTTCGGCTATGGCGACCTCGTAGTGGATATGCGCTCCATACCTGTTATGAAATCCTTCAACTATCCGGTGGCCCTCGATGTTACTCATTCTTTGCAACAACCTAACTCCTCAAAAGGAGTGTCGGGCGGACTTCCGAAATTTATTGAGACGATAGCTAAAGCCGGTGTCGCAGTCGGCGCCGATGGAATCTTCCTTGAAACTCATCCTTCACCGCAAAATGCCCTCTCCGATGGCGCAAATATGCTGCCACTTGACGAACTTGAACCCCTGCTCGTAAAACTAAAACGCATTTATTCGTCACTCTGAAAAGCGTCTGCCGATTGAAAACATTGAAAATACTCGTTATCCGTTTAAGCTCTATCGGTGATATCGTGCTCACATCACCGATCCCCCGCTGCTTGTCGCTACAACTCGGAGCGGAAGTGCATTTTCTCGTAAAAAAACAATTCGCGCCACTGGTTATTCATAACCCTTATGTTAATAAGGTGATCGAATTCGACGGATGTATGAAAAATACACTCAAACTCCTTAAAACGGAACATTATGATCTGGTGATTGACTTACATAGAAACTTCCGCTCTTGTCTCGTGAAAATAAACCTCCCTGTTAAGTCGCACTCCGTCAAAAAACTTGATTTCAAAAAATGGCTTTTCGTCACCCTTAAGATAAATCGTCTCCCTAATTGTCATTTCGTCGACAGATGTTTTGACACAATCGCCCCATTAGGAGTGAAAAATGATGGTATGGGCTTGAATGTCTTCTTCGATCCCCGAGAGGGTATGCCTGAAATGATTGACTTGCCCCTCGATTATGCCGTTCTTGCCGTTGGCGCTAAACATATTACAAAAATCTTGCCGTCGGATAAGATGGAAAAAATATGTCTGAACCTCGCTGCCGAGGGTAGAAAACTCTATGGCGAGAATTTTCGGGTGGTCCTGCTAGGAGGCAAAGAAGATGTTATGACAGGCAAACTGCTTTCCGAAAAGTGCGGCGATGCGGTAATGGATACGACGGGACTTCTTACCTTAAGCCAGTCGGCCTCCGTAATCAACCGCTCACATGTCGTCTATTCCGGCGATACGGGACTGATGCATATTGCGGCAGCCTTAGACAGAAATATCGTTTCTCTGTGGGGGCCTACCGTGCCGGAGTTCGGCATGTATCCTTATCTGCCTTCCGACAGCGATAAAAAGAGTATTATAGTCGAAGATAAAACCATTAGCTGCCGCCCTTGCAGTAAAATAGGACGCGATAAGTGCCCCAAAACCCATTTTAAGTGTATGAATTTTGCGCAAGTGCCAATATACTTACCCCATACTGCTTCTGTTACTGATACACATACTCATATCTTTTTATCCGAGTTCGACGACGACAGAGCACGTGTGATACGCGACTGCTTCGACAAGGGAGTGAGGAAGATGATTATGCCGAATGTAGATGCTTCTTCTATACCTCTTATTAATAAAGTACTCGCAGAATATGATAATAGAGTGATTTATGGCGCGATGGGACTACATCCCACCTCTGTCGGCGAAAACTATGAAGAAGAATTGCTGGCTGTTAAAGAAGAATTGTTCTCTGGCGGATATCCTTATCTGGCAATAGGGGAGATAGGTATGGACTTATATTGGGACAGCACATATCTGCGTCAACAGGAAGTGGCGCTAAGAACACAGTTCGACTGGGCCCTGGAACTCAATCTGCCGGTTATCATTCATAGCCGGAAAGCAGAAAAAGAGGTGGTGGAAATCATCGAAGAAGAGAGATATCACAATTTGCGTGGCGTGTTTCATTGCTGGAGTGGCGACAGGGACCTGACCTCCCGTATTATTGCTCATGGAGGCTTCTTCTTTGGCGTAGGAGGATCCGTTACATATAAAAACTCTGCCCTCCCTGAGGTTGTCTCGGATATAAGTTTAGATAGAATTTTATTGGAGACAGACTCTCCATATCTTTCTCCGGTTCCATATCGGGGAAAAAGGAATAACAGCACCAACATAATAATTGTCGCTAAACGCGTCGCTGAAATAAAAAACAGAGATTTTTCCGAGGTGGTTTTGGCTACCGAAAAGAATGTTAAAGACTTGTTCGGTATATAAAAATGTTTGATAATGAATGTATTTACTATGTTCAATAAAAAAAACTACAAATACCTGCTATTCAAAAAAAAAATCGTACCTTAGCAGCCTGAAAATTAGTGTCCAAAATGGACATTTTTGGAGAGATGACCGAGTGGCTTAAGGTACACGCTTGGAAAGCGTGCGTTCTGCAAAACGGAACCCGGGGTTCGAATCCCCGTTTCTCCGCCAAAGAAGTTAAATTAATAAAAAAATAATAACTAATACGAAGAAAAATTATGAAAAAGCTATTTTCTTTATTCGCAATGGTTTTAGTAATGGCCTTTGCAGTATCAAACAATGTTGTAGCACAAGAACAAAAAGATGAGCCTGTAGCAGTTGAACAAGCTACTGACAGCACAGTAGTCGCTGCTGACGAAGCAGTAGAAACTGTACAACCGACACAAGCCACTGACGAAGTCGTTCAACAAAAGAAATCTTTCCACTATGTTCTGAAAGAAAAATTTATTGAAGGTGGTGCCGGATTTATGACCACTGTTCTTTTGTGCCTTATCTTTGGTTTGGCTTTATGTATAGAAAGAATTATTTATTTAACACTTTCCACAACCAACTCCCAAAAGTTACTTGCTAATGTTGAAAATGCTCTTGATAAAGGCGGTGCAAAAGCTGCGCAGGATGTCTGTAAAGACGTTCGTGGTCCTCTTGCAAGCGTTATTTGGCAAGGTCTTGATAAATATGGCGAAGGTGTTGAAATGGTTGAAAAATCCATGGTTTCTTATGGTAGCGTTGCAACGGCAAGACTTGAAAAAGGTTTAGGCTGGATAGGCTTGTTTATCGCACTTGCTCCTATGTTGGGATTTATGGGAACTGTTATCGGAATGGTACAGGCTTTTGACCAAATCGCAGTAGTAGGTGAAATGTCCCCAGCAGTTGTTGCCGGCGGTATGAAAGTAGCCCTTTTAACTACCGTTTTCGGTTTGATCGTTGCTGTTATCCTCCAGATTTTCTATAACTATATTCTTACAAAAATTGAAAGTATAGTTCTTGATATGGAAGATTCCACAATTTCATTCCTTGATATCGTAGCTGCAAAAATTAACAAATAATCATAGAAAGGATTTATAATGTTGAAATCAGTTAATTTAATCAGCAAAATCGTATGCTATCTCATTATGGCAGTAGGCGCGGTGCTTGGCATAATCGTCATCGCATCATCGAAAGACGCTGCTATTGGAGCTAATATGTATGTGGCATACATCGCATTTGGCCTGTGTCTATTGGTGACATTAATAATGCCTTTGTTCTTTATGACCTATACCAAGAAGATGCTTAAGACTTTTGGACTACTCGTTCTCATAGTCGGAGTCCTCTTCCTTATCTGCTATTTTATTCCGGATGCGCAATTGTCCCAGGATTTTCTAGATAATCTCAAAGTGTCACAATCTGTATCCCATTGGGTTGGAATAGGTTGCTATTTTGCATATTTTACATTTGCGGGAGCATTGCTTGCAATTATTTATTCTGCAGTCTCCGGCTTAATTAAAAACAAACAATAAGAAAAGAGGTTAACATGATTAAAAGAAAAGCAAAGAAAAAAGTTCCGGAAATCAATGCGAGTTCCATGGCTGATATTTCTTTCTTGCTGCTTGCCTTTTTCCTTATGACGACAACAATGGATGTCGATACGGGTATAGCAAGAAGGTTGCCGCCGCCGGTACCACCAACGGAAAAACCGCCTGACATCAAGGAACGTAATATTCTGAATGTCATGATCAGCAAGAACGATAGAATCCTTATCAATAATAGATTGGCAGATGTCTATATGCTCAAAGATCAGGCAAAGGAGTTTTTATCAAATCCTTATAACAGCCCCGATTTGCCGGAGAAGAGATGGGATACTATCCCTGCTTTAGGTGGATTATTCGAAGTTTCAAAAGGTGTTATCTCCCTCAAAAACGATAGAGGTACTTCCTACGAGATGTATATAACAGTGCAGGATGAACTTACTAAGGCCGTTAATGAACTTCGTGACGAATTGTCGAGAAGAAAATTCGGCGTGGCTTTCTCTTCTCTTAAAAATGATGAAGATATTGAAGCTATCAGAAAAGCTATTCCTATATCAATTTCAGAAGCAGAACCTGAAGAATATAAATAGACAAGCATTATGGGAAATTTTATTAGAGGTGGAAAAAAAGAAGTTCCGGCTATTTCAACAGCCTCAATGCCGGATATCGTATTTATGCTTATCTTCTTCTTTATGATTACTACAACTATGAGACAATCGGACCCGCTCGTTAAAGCATCTGTCCCTGAAGCCTCCCAAGTTGAAAAATTGGAAAGAAAATCTCTGGTAAGCTACATATTTGTCGGTCCCCCGACAAATTCTAAACTCGGTAACGAAGCCCGTATCCAACTTAATGACAGCTTCGCAACTGTAGATGACATACCTAACTTTATCTTCGCCGAGAGAGAATCTCGTGATGAGATCGATAGAAAATTTCTGACGACCTCCATCAAAGCAGATAAAAGTGTAAGAATGGGCGTTATTATTGATATTAAACAACAATTGCGCGAAGTAGGCGCTTTTAAATTGAGCTATTCCGCAAGAAAAGAAGTCGAAAAATAACAAAAACCCTCAAAAATATAAAAAAAGCCCTTCAGTGAAAAATATGAAGGGCTTTTTTTGTTTTTTATCTAAATTTTTTTTATTATCTTTGCAGAAGAGAAGTATAGCTTATGGAAATTGCACCGTCACTTGAAAAAAACAGAGTCCTGTTCGTCGCTCAGGAAATCTCCCCCTTTCTCGATAATACTGTTATGGCTACTGTTTGTAGAAACTTGCCCCAAGGTATTCAGGAAAGAAATAAAGAGATAAGAACGTTTATGCCTAAATTCGGGCTTATTAACGAAAGACGAAATCAACTGCATGAAGTTATCCGCTTATCCGGAATGAACCTTATTATTAATGATAATGACCACCCCGTTATTATCAAAGTTGCCTCTATTTCTCAGGCAAGAATGCAAATCTATTTTATAGATAATGAGGAATATTTTCAACGTAAAGCTATCTTCGGCGACGCAAATGTTAAATTTTTCGCTGATAACGACGAAAGAAGTATCTTCTTCTCCCGTAGCGTCCTCGAAACAGTGAAAAAACTCGGATGGTCCCCCCAACTCGCTAACTGTCACGGCTGGATGGCCGCCTTCCTCCCTATCTATGTGAATAAACTATATAGAGATAATCCCCTTTTTACTGATATGAAAATCGTAACTACCCTCTATAAAGACGATTTTACATCCAAATTCTCGGAGACACTCTTTGATAAATTGTATTTTGATACATTTACCCCTAAAGAAGTTAAAGCTATCAAAACACCTAATTACGTTAACCTGATGAAAATGGCTATCGATAACTCCGATGCCGTTATCTTTGCCGAAAAAGATATCAATCCTAAATTGGTCCAATATGTCAAAGATACCCAAAAAACCTTTATATCTTATAATAAATACGATTTAGATTATATGGCCGATATCTCAAATCAGTTTTTTGATGAGATTATCGGAAT
>JAQVPY010000091.1 GCA_028701815.1 Bacteroidales bacterium
ATCTCGACCTCGTCGGTCTATACGATAAACATGGAAAAAAACCTGCAGTCCTCTCCGACGGCGAAAAACAAAGAGTCGCCATAGCCCGCTCTATTATCAATAAGCCTAAACTGATTCTCGCCGATGAACCTACCGGCAGCCTCGACCCGGAAACTTCAGAAGAAATTATGAAAGTACTCAAAAACATTAATGAAACCGGTACCGCAGTTGTGATGGCCACTCACGACTACGCCCTCTTTAGAAAGTTCCCGGCTAAAATCTTAAAATGCGCCGATAATACTATATCCGACCCTAATTTTAATATCTAAAAAATACTAATAGCATGAATAAACTAAAACTTTTACTGATCAGCAACTCTACAGACCCCGAAATTCCTTTGCCAATAAATGACAACATATACACAGATATCGCCAACGAACCCATAGGAAGACAGAAATATCTGCTCTGGCCGCGACCGTTTATAGAAGATTTCTGCAAAAAGTATAATGTCAAAAAAGTGCTTTTTATCCCTTTTGCTGGTGTTAACCTCGTGAGCGAAAGTGTAAAAAAATCATACGACGAATACGAAAATAAAGTTAAAAGTTTCTATGCAAAATTCGGAATTAAGCTATACTCCATTCATAAAGAGAAAAAGCCTATTGAGGCAATCATCAAGGCCGAAGCCGTAGCTGTTGGCGGCGAAAATACCTTCTACCTTGTTAATGAGCTACATCGCCTCGGACTTATGAAACCGCTCCGCGAACGCGCTCTTAACGGAATGCCCTATATGGGATGGAGCGCAGGTTCAAATATAACCTGTCCTACACTTATGACAACTAATGATATGCCTATCATACAACCTCAAAGTTTCGATTGTCTCAACCTGTTACCTTTTCAGATAAACCCGCACTACCTCGACGCTAATCCAGAGGGCTTCGGCGGCGAAACTCGCGAAGTACGTATAAAAGAATTTATTACTGTTAATAGAAATACTACCGTCGTCGGCCTCCGTGAAAGATGTCTCCTCGAAATGGAAAATGGCAACCTGCTTCTTAAATTTAAAGATAAAACTTCAAGGCCCGACAGCAAAGAATCTTCTAATTATAAACTCATCATTTTTAAATACAACAAAGACGCCGGTAAACAAATTACTGAATATTCAGCAACCGAGGATCTTAATTTCTTATTGAAATAACACTATTCCTTGTCCTTCGGATTATAAAGATCATTAGGTCTGAATGAACTGAAATTATAAGTTTCAGCATCTGCGTCAAAGAAAGTCTGGTCTATCTGTAAATTGCGTCCATTAGTGATATAGTTATCAATAAACCAAATCGTCTGTTCTATTTCCGGTTCCATCATGACGGCGACGTCGTGACCGTGATCCAATACTCTGAAAACGAAATATGGATAGTCATATTTTTCAAACCTCTTTGCTAAGGCATTGGCACCAAACAAGCCCATCCTGAAAAACTGTATCTTGTTATATGTAACAAGTCTGTCCTCAGTACCATGAAACATCAACGTTGGTGCAGGAGTATCCTGTCGCCATTTTATCTTTCCCTCGCGTGAGAAAATCGCACCCGAAAAAGCTACTATCCCCGCATATCTAAAACCGGTAGGGAGCGCATCGATAAAATTATTGTCGCCATTAGCTCTATGATAATCAGACTGTAAGGCTGTCATCGCACCGGCGCTGCTTCCACATAATATTATTTTGTCCTTCGAAATCTTAAACTTATCGGCATTATTCAACATAAAAATTGTCGCCGAATAAGTGTCTTCCACCGCAATATGAATTGCATTCTCCAGCACTTCTGTGTGAAAAACGTTTACCTTGGTAACCCCTTTTAATCCAAGTCGGTAATCTATGGCAGCAACAGTAAAGCCTGCCTCGGCAAGTTTCTGACAATAGCTGACATTTGCTTCTTCATTTCGTGAGCCACCAATAAAGCCGCCGCCGAAAATATAAATAATACAGGCGCTGTCATGGCGCATTGCAGGCGGCGTATAGACATCCACGAACAAGGTGTCATTTCCGCGCCGCGCGAATTCGTATGTTTTTACTTCCTGTGCCATACAAGCAAGGGAGCCGGCACCAACCATGAGGGTTAAAACCATTTTAGTGATAATTCCACTTTTCATATTTTTCTGTTTTTCTTTATTTATTTGCTCTTACTACAAGTTGGGCATTGAGATAACCCACCACCTTGACAGCCTCGCCTTTTTCAATCCATCCGCCTTCGGTAACGGCATCAAAGACATCACCGCCAATCATCACTTTGCCCGACGGCCGTAATACGGAATGAGCTATGCCCTCACAATTTATCATATTCGCATATTCCGACGTCGCCGAGCTAAAGCCTGCCGAAGACTGTTGTGTATCATTAAGAGCTATTTTAATATGCTTATTATTTGTTGTCAATAGTTTCTTTGCCAAGAACAGCGATAGTACAAAAGCTACTATTGTCGCCGAGATAACCGTTGAGATGGCAGTCGCCAGCATATATAAATGCTCGCTGTTGACATGAAACCCTTTATTTGGCACCATGGCAAAAATCAAGCCTGTCAGGATAAGGATTATCCCGGAAATCCCGGCTACCCCAAATCCGGGTATGACAAATATTTCTAAGGCCAGTAAGATAAAACCCACTGCAAAAACAACAATTTCCCAATATTCAACGAGGCCGCCTATATATAATGGGAAGAAGTACAAAACAACGCCCAATATGGCTATTGCCAGCGGGAAACCGACTCCGGGCGTTTGAAGTTCAAAATATATACCGCCTATTATCATCATTATCAGTAATCCACTTATAAAGGGTTTCATAAAAAAGTTGATGATCTTATCCAAAGCCGTCAATGTCTGTTTGATAACAACAGGGTTGTCAAGTTCCGCCTTGTCTATCACCTCATTGATATTGTCCACTTCACCTTCACAATAACCGTATTTTATGGCTTCGGAGACAGTAAGAGTAAGCACCTTACCTGAATCTGATACTTTAGGGATATAAACATCGGGATCTACCATCGCCTCGGCTATTTGCGGGTCACGCCCGTTTGCTTCAGCGGTAGCGCGCATCATACCTCGCATAAACGACTGGTATTTGTCGGGCATAGCCTCACTGGTCTGGTTTACTACGGTAGCAGCGCCGATACTTGCTCCCGGCGACATATATATGCTGTCGCAAGCTACTGAAATCAACGCCCCTGCGGAGGCAGCATTATTGTCGATATATGCATATACAGGCATCTTCGCATACAGCACTTTAGAACGGATTGAGTCAGCATCAACCAGGGTGCCCCCATAAGTATTCAGGTGTATCACAACAAGCGCCGCGTTCATAGCTGCAGCCTCCTCAAAACCCATCCGTACCTCACGCCACGTGTGAGGACCTATTTCATCTTTTAAGGTGATAACATACACCGTATCCGACGAATTATTATCTGAATTTTTAATTTCCTCTCCGGACTTTCCTTCTATCTTCATAGCACAGCCACTGCTAATAACAACTGAAAATAGACACAATAGATATATTTTGAAGCGCATCTTCATACTTTTTACCTTAAATGCATTAATTTTGTGCAAAATAACAAAAAAAATATCTTATAATCAAATAAAAAGAATTATCTTTGCAACTCTTTTGCGAAAGAATAAAAATTGGCATTATTTCTACGCAAGAATGTTTAACTCAACAAATTACAATGTTTAACCCGATTGCGCCAATCAATCACAGTAAAATTTTTATGACAGAAGAAACAAAAAATGTTTCCACAGAAGCTCCGGAAATTGCTCCGACAGAAAACACAGTACCCGCAGAAGAAGCTCAAGCTCCAATAGAAGAACAAGCTCCTGTTGCAGAGCCGGTATTTGAAGAAAAACCGATCGAGAAAGAACCCGTAAAGGTTAAAGTTGACTGGGCTACTTTAGGTAGTGCAAAAGACATCTATTCTGCTAAGGAACGTCAAAATCTTGAAGACCTCTATGCTAACACGCTGAATCAAATCGCCGACCATGAAGTAATGAACGGCACAGTAGTAGGCATCACCCCACGTGAAGTCGTTATTAACATCGGCTTTAAATCAGGCGGTGTTGTTCCATCATCCGAATTCAGATACAACTCCGGCTTAAAACTCGGCGATACTGTAGAAGTATATGTAGAAAGTCAGGAAGATGCAAACGGTCAACTTATCCTCTCCCACAAAAAAGCGAAACTGCTCAAATCATGGGAAAGAGTCAATCAGGCTTTTGAAACTAACGAAGTTATTAACGGTTACGTTAAATGCCGTACCAAAGGCGGTTTAATCGTTGACGTATTCGGCATCGAAGCATTCCTCCCGGGATCACAAATCGATGTTAAACCGATCAGAGATTATGACGTATTCGTCGACAAAACAATGGAGTTTAAAGTTGTTAAGATCAACCAGGAATACAGAAACGTTGTTGTATCCCATAAAGCACTTATCGAAGACGAACTCGAAGCTCAAAAGGCCGAAATCATGTCTCGCCTCGAAAAAGGTCAAGTACTTGAAGGTACTGTTAAAAACATCACCACCTACGGCGTATTCGTCGACCTCGGCGGTGTCGACGGTCTTATCCACATTACAGACCTCAGCTGGGGAAGAATTAACCACCCGGAAGAAGTCGTTCAACTCGACCAGAAAATACAAGTCGTTATCCTCGATTTCGACGACAACAAAAAACGTATCGCTCTCGGACTGAAACAACTCACTCCTCATCCTTGGGATTCACTTGACTCGGATCTTAAAGTCGGTGATAAAGTTAAAGGTAAAGTCGTTGTCATTGCTGACTACGGCGCATTTATCGAAATCGCTCCAGGCGTAGAAGGTCTGATCCACGTTTCTGAAATGAGCTGGTCTCAACACCTCCGCACCGCTCAGGACTTCCTGAAAGTAGGCGACGAAGTAGAAGCAGTAATCCTTACCCTCGATAAAGAAGCTCGCAAAATGTCTCTCGGTATCAAACAACTTATTCCGGACCCGTGGGCAAATATCGAAGATAGATACCCTGTCGGCTCTAAACATACAGCTACTGTTAGAAATTTCACTTCATTCGGTATCTTTGTTGAACTAGAAGAAGGCGTCGGCGGATTAATCCATATCTCCGACCTCTCATGGAATAAGAAGATCAAACACCCTGCTGAATTTACCAAGGTCGGCGAAACTCTCGATGTTGTCGTTCTCGACATCGATAAGGAAAACCGTCGCCTTAGCCTCGGACATAAACAACTCGAAGAAAACCCATGGGATGCTTACTCAAACATCTTTACAGAAGGTTCTATACACCAGGGCAAAATTACCGTCGCAACCGATAAGGGCTTTATCATAAGCCTGCCGGAAGACGTAGAAGGCTTCTGCCCGTCACGTCACGCTCTTAAAGAAGACGGAACAACCGCTAAAGTCGGCGAAACCCTCGACTTCAAGGTTATCGAATTCAATAAGGCAAATAAACGTATAGTCGTTTCTCATTCTAAAATATTCCAAGACGTAGCTGCAGCTGAAAAAGCTAAAGAATACGAAAATAAGGCCAAAACAAAATCTCCTATCCAAGAACTGAACGATAGTAACGAAATTACTACCCTCGGCGACATAGAAGAGCTTGCTAAACTGAAAAGCCAAATGGAACAAGAAGAAGAAAAGTAATATATTATATTATTTAGAGAAGGCAGGCCTAAAACCTGCCTTTTTTTATTTATATTTGCGCTATGAAATTAACTGTTATAGGCTCTAATTCCGCAGTGCCATCCACGACAAGATGGACGTCTTCCCAATTTCTGCTCGCCGGCGGAAAAGGAATACTTATCGACTGTGGCGAAGGTACTCAGATACGACTCCAAATGTTCGAGATAAAACTCAACGCTATCGACCATGTGTATATATCCCACCTCCATGGCGACCACTATTTCGGACTCGTGGGCCTCATATCTACATTCCATCTTATGGGTAGAACCAAACCATTAACAGTCTTCGGTCCAGAACACCTCGACGAAATAATCAATATGCAACTTGAACTATCGATGACGAAGTTAAGCTATCAACTTGTGTTCATCGTTACCGACCCGAATACACCTCAAGTTATCTATAAAGATAAGAAAATGGAGGTTTCCTCCATACCTTTAGACCATAGAATCGATACTACAGGATTCCTGTTTAAGGAAATGGCGCACCTGCCTAATATAAATAAACAATTTATTATAGACCACGACCTGTCGCTGGAAGATATTAATAACATCAAAAATGGTGGCGATTATATTAACGTCCATGGGACTGTTTTTAAGAATAAAGATATCACTTATAATAAATTTAAACCCTGCTCCTACGCCTATATCTCCGACACCATGTATAAACCGGATATCGCAGAACTCGTTTCTAACGTAACATTGCTATATCATGAAACGACTTTCCTCTCTGACAGACAAGATCAGGCTATCGACAAATTTCACTCCACCGCCCGTGAAGCAGCTATGTTAGCTAAAAGTGCCAATGCAGAACAACTACTTATCGGACACTTCTCTAAACGCTATTCCGACTCCGACGCCTTCGTGGAAGAAGCCGCCCCTATATTTCCCAATACAACCCCCGCCTACGACGGACTCGTAATTTATTTCTAAATTTCTTACAATGAGAATAATAATATCACCGTCATTTTATCCCCCCTTCAATATCGCATCGGAAGAATATTTGATTAAAAATTTTACGGATAATATTTTCCTGATGTATATAAACGACCCTACTATTATTATAGGTAAACACCAGAATACATTGTCGGAAATTAATTATCAATATGTAAAAGATACTAATATCAATGTTGTAAGACGACTCTCAGGCGGTGGGGCTGTATTCCACGATAGAGGCAACCTGAATTTTTCTTTCATCACTAATTGCGACAGCAAAAATAAAATTGATTTCAGACGCTACACTGAACCTATTATTTCCGCATTGCAAAGTCTTGATATCAACGCTAAATTTGAAGGCCGCAACGACTTAACTATCGACGGGAAGAAATTTAGCGGAAACGCTTCCCATATTTATAAGTCGAGAATCTGCCACCACGGCACCATCTTATATGACACTGACATGACACAGCTGTCGAAATCACTGAAACCCGATGAAGATAAATTTGTCGATAAGTCCGTAAAATCCGTACGCAGTCGCGTCACCAACGTTATCAACTGCATGCCGGAGAAGCTGTCGATAGAAAAATTCCAACAAATTATCGTAGACCATATCATGCGCCTGTTCCCTGATTCCTTTATTTACAATCTGACAGACGAAGACATGCAAAACATTAACAGCCTGGTAAAAGACAAATATGACACATGGAAATGGAACTATGGAGAGTCTCCAAAATACAATTTTCGTAAAACCTTAAAAACTTCAGCCGGAAAAATAGAACTTTTGCTGAATGTATCTAACGGCATAATAGAAGATATTCATTTCTTTGGCGACTTCTTCAGCACAAAGCCCGTTGAGGAGTTCGCAGATACTATAGTCGGCAGCCGACATACCGCTGAAGACATTGCAAAAAAAATAGAGTTGACCGAAATCAACTCCTATTTTGTGGGTTTTAACAAAGATGAGATTATGTCTTTGTTTTTATAATAAATCCTTTTTATTTTGCCGCATCTGCTTTAGCTTCGGATTTTTTTCTGAAACTTGCCATTTTAGTAAAGGCTTTCAGAATGAAGAATAGAGTCAGTGCCACAATAAGAAAATCTATCGTTACCTGAATAAAGTTTCCATAATTTAGGGTAACGGGGTCAACGCCTTCCGAGCCGGCCTTCATAACCCATTTAAGTTCCGAGAAGTTAACTCCCCCGATAATAAAGCCTAATACAGGCATTATAACATCGTTAACCAGGGATGTTACTATTTTGCCAAAGGCAGCACCGATTATTACGCCTACCGCCATATCTACCACATTGCCTTTCAAAGCAAAGTTTTTAAATTCTTCTAATGTCTTACCCATAATAAAAACATAATAAAATTAATACTATAATAAAAAAGAGGCACTTAAAAAAAAGTGCCTCTCAATTTTATTCATCGAAAAATGATTAATTATTCAACAACAACTTTAACACTTTTAACGGTGTCACCGCTATTGATTCTAATATAATAAATACCGCTTGCCAAGTCAGCAACATTGATGGTTGTTTCAACGCCACAGTCAGATGCTCTATAAACGATTTGTCCGATATGGTTGTAAACAACAACTGCATTCATAGCATTGGTTGAAGTA
>JAQVPY010000092.1:0-5276 GCA_028701815.1 Bacteroidales bacterium
TGGAAGCCAAACAGGAATACATAGAAACCATGGAGAATGTGGCGATAACAGCAGCCGGCTATTTTTTCAACTGCCTCCTTGCCCAAATTAACCTGAATATTCAAGAGACCAACCTCGCAAATAACGACACACTCTACCAAATTGCGAAAGGCAGATATAATATGGGCACCATCGCCGAAAATGAAGTCCTTAACATGGAACTCAACTTTCTGACCTCTCAAGCCCAACTTGAAACTGCAAAGCTCGAATTCGAGAATCAAATCTTTAAACTAAAGTCTTTCCTCAGAATAAAAGAGAACTGCCAAATACAACTAATCCCCCCTACTCAAGTTCCACAACTTGAAATAGATGCCTCTCTCGCTGTAACCGAAGCTAACGAAAACAGAGCAGACATAATCTCGTTCGATCGACAAATTATTGAAGCCGAACAAGCCCTGAACAGGGCTAAACGAGAAGGACGCTTCTCAATGGACCTTTCTCTAACATACGGCCTCGATAAAACAGCCAACACCTTCTCTCAAGCATACAACAAACCACAAGATAAGGAAATTATAATGCTTGGACTCGACATACCTATTCTCGACTGGGGACGTGCAAAAGGACAGATAAAAATGGCCGAATCTCAACTCGAACTTACTAAAACAACTGTAGAACAAGATGTTATAGATTTCAATCAAGAAATTTATATACAAGCTAAACAGTTCAATATGCAATACAACCAGCTGCTTATCGCCGCAAAAAGCGATACCGTCGCACAAAAAAGATACGATTTCACAAAACAGAGATACCTTATTGGAACTATCGACATCACTGAATTAAACAGCTCTCTTAACGATAAAGACACAAACCGGAGAGGATATATTACAGCTCTGCAAAGTTTTTGGGTCAGCTACTTTAATATCAGAAAATTAACTTTATACGATTTTATCCGAAAAGAAAAAATACAAGCAGATTTCGATATTCTAATGCAATAATTTTTATATATCTTTGCAGAAACTTTTAATACCTGAATAAAATGTCACTAATTGGCAAAAAAGCCCCACTATTTGAAGCAGATGCCGTAATCAACGGTAACGAATTCGTTGAAAAATTCACCCTCGAACAATTCATAGGGAAAAGATATGTCATTTTCTTTTTCTATCCTATGGATTTTACGACAGTTTGCCCGACAGAATTGCTTTCCTTCCAACAAAATCTTGAAGAATTCGAGAAACGTAATTGCGCTGTTGTTGCATGCTCCGTGGACAGTAAATTTTCACACTTGGCATGGCTGAATACTGAAATTAATCAGGGCGGCATTAAAGGCGTTACATATCCTATCATAGCCGACTACACTAAAACAATCGCGATCAATTTCGGCGTTTTTGCAGGTGACTACGACCATAATGAAGATGACGAGTTAACATTTGAAGGCATGCCCGTCGCCTATAGAGGACTTTTTATCATTGACAAACAAGGCGTCATCAGACACCAACTGATAAACGACCTTCCTATCGGGCGATCCATTGAAGAAGTCATACGGACCCTTGACGCACTTAAGCATTTCGAAAAATACGGAGAATTGTGCCCCGCAGACTGGCATAAAGGCGATAATGCCATAAAAGTTGAAGACTGATAACCATCGTCAACAATGCAGCTCGTATTCGCCACTAATAACCGGCACAAACTCTTCGAAGCACGAAATAAACTGCTCAATACAAATATAGATATCATCTCGCTGAATGAGCTTAATTTCGACGAAGAGATCGAAGAAACATCCGATACTATTGAGGGCAACGCCAAAATTAAAGCCGATTGCATTAACAACAGATTTTCATGTGATGTTTTTGCCGATGATACAGGACTCGAAGTAGAATGTCTCCATGGCGCCCCAGGCGTTTATTCTTCACGTTACGCCGGAGAACACGTCTCTTACGAAGATAATGTAACAAAGCTATTATACGACATGCAGGGAGCTGCAAACAGGAAGGCGCGATTTCGTACCTGTATCCATCTGATACTTAACAATCAGCATTTTGTTTTTGAAGGAATTGTAAATGGGAAGATTATCGCAGAAGCCCATGGGAAAGGTGGATTCGGATATGACCCCATCTTCGTCCCTGAAGGCTTTTCCCAAACCTTTGCCGAGTTACCGCTGGACGTCAAAAACTCTATCAGCCATCGCGGAAAAGCCCTTGACCTACTGGCGACATTTCTGTCAACCAGATAATCAAAGGCTCCATAAAATATAATATTTAAACTACTTGCTAAAACCTGTAGGCTAAAGACAACTGAAAGTTGTGTGTCAAATACGTATTGCCTGACGGCGTAATATAATATCTGTCATAAGGATAAAAATCGAGATCCTCAATATTATATGCATAGCCAAAATCAATAGCAAATTTTGAGATTTTCAAGCCACATCCGGCTGATATCCTATTTCTTGATCCGCCGGTATTAATTGTGGTGGACGTATACGGAGATGTTTCATATCCATAGCCCGCCCTCAAACGCAAGATTCCCAAGACCCATTCCGTGCCGAGATTAAGGACATGGCCGACCCCGTAATTGGTGTTTATCATGCCATTTACCTCATCTAATGAATAAGAACTGTTTCTGTATTTTGCAGTCGAATAATCCTGATATATATAATCTACGCTGACCAATCCAACCTGACCTATAACAAAGCCCAAGCTACCCACGAAACGCATCGGAGTCCTAAGGGTATAAGAAAATGTTGATGAGGCATCATCTGAATAAGTCTTATTGCCGTTACCGTCAAGATCTAATACTGAAGACAGAGAAGCAGAATAGTCGTCGCTAAGATAATACTTGGTAGGGGTATGAAGAGCCGCGCCAATTCTTAACCATTGCAGTGGTTTATAAATTGCACCGATTTTTAAATTAACGCCCTTGCCGGAAGTATGAAGTGATGTCGAATATTTCATCGTCTCAAAATAATCATTTACATTTTTACTATCCGATTCAACAATGCTAAAGTCCTCATAATAGTCGAAATAAGGGATGCCAAGAGTCGCTCCGACATAGAGCTGGTTGTCCCAATTAAAGCCACCTGATATAACGAATTCATTCATATAACCGGAAGTATTAAGTCTGACTGTCTGTTCGACCTCCCCGCCCTGCATGTCTGAGAAAAGGAAAGGATTTCCCGAATCATCAACGGCATAATCTATTAGATAAGTCTCCCATGCAAGCCCTGAAGAGTATGGATCGGCTCCGTTAATAACGGGTTCACCATCACTATTAAGAGATACAGACATGTCGTCGACCCATTGCGATGTTATTGAGCTACTCGTATTATAACCTTTCATTATAACATCTCGCGTAAAATCGTTTGTCCTATTCATTCCGATGCCCATATTAAACTGCTGGAAACCGGCAGATGCCGCATTGCCGGTAGCATCAAATGCAAGGACAATACCTAAATTAGAGATATTAAAATTGGAGATATCGTCTTTTCTACTATTTTGCAAAAAGTTAGACTCAGAAACCGCATATACCACACCCGGAGTAAAAGAGATCTCCGAACTTTTATATATACCTAATCCGGCAGGGTTTAACGATAACGAAGAAAAATCTCCTCCTAATGCGCCGAAGGCACCTGACATCGAAGAGGAACGTGCTGTTCCACTTGTATAACTCAAGCGGGAATATCGTAAGGCCTCTTCAGGAAGCTGGGCCTGAAGTGAATAAATCCCTAATAAGAACAATGCAATTATTATAAAACTATATTTTTTCATGACGAATATTTTTGGGGATGAATGAAAGATACTTTATCTACCTCTTGAAGAAGAAGATGATGATGATGATGAACCTCGTGAAGAAGAGGACGAGCTGTTAAAAGATCCGCCACTTCTGGAAGAAGAACTATTACTGCTATTATATGAAGAGTTAGAGTTACTGCTTCTATTATAGGAACTGCTGTTATTGCTACTACGTGAAGACGAACTGCTGCTGTTAATCGATGACGAGTTACTTCTCGTTGGAGTAGAATTATTGTATGAGTTATTACTTCTTGAGGAATTGCTGTTGTTATTTATTTCGGAAGAAGAACTGTTACCTCTTGAAGAATTGTTTGAAGAGTTGTTATTGTATGTCCTCGTAGAAGAATTATTGACAGAACCCGTAGAATTTGTTCTTGAAGTTGAAGCGTTGCTGCTACGCGGGTTAGTATAATCCGAACTGCTTTTAGGGACAGTCACCCTGGGAGTCTGATAGCTCGTAGGCTTTTCATATCTACTATTTACACTACCTGTAGTTGTCCCTGAAGTAGTACTGTTTGATCTCACGCCGGTATTAACATCCGTTATTTCATTCGTTGAGCTACTCGCACGCGGGATAGCTGTAGTAGATGTATTTCTATTTTCCGTAGAATTGCTCATGCGGGAAGTAGTCACATCCGAATTAATTGAAGTATTAGAGTTGGCTCTTCTACCGGAGTCGTTGGTATTTGCAGTAGAAGCAGCTGCACGGGTTGAATTACCGGTACTTCTTGTATTACCGTTAACCGAAGTGCCGTTACTGTCATTATTTCTGTTTGAAGAAGAACTTCTCAGAGAGCCGGAGGTATTTGAGCCACCTGCCGAACCGATGGAATAAGCGCCGTCGTGTCCGCCTCTCGGGGAGCGAGGTTCATTATTAGAGTAATAATTATGATTAAAGGGAGAATCCCAACCATGGTGATGATTATTCCCGTTGTAGTTACCCCAATAATAGCCATCCCAATAGCCATCCCAATAACCGTTCCAATAAGAGCCATATCCATAATAATAAGGCCTGTAATACCATGGGTTATAACCCCAGCCGCCATAACCGTAGCCGTAATAGTAACTCGGATAATACCATGAATCCCAACCCCAATACCATGAATTATAATAGCTATAATTTCTATAGCCGTAGCCGTAATAATTATTTATGTATATTGTTGACCCTGCATTAGAAAGATTTCCACTATAATAATAATCATCCGTATATAAATCGCTATAATAATCAGTAGACGCATAACCGGAGTTAAAACGTCTTATACGTGATGAATATTCGTAATCGCCATAATCCTCATTATCCGTTCCAGAGGCAGTGGTGCCCGACTCAACATAAACGACTTCCGTTTCAGTAGGAGTCTGCTCTGCTATATAACTTCTTGAGGTTGAAGCTTTCTTTTCCGAATCATAATAAACGTCGTCATAGGAACTTATACGTGTTACCGATGAACAACCTGTCACTAAAAAAACAAGTAACATGCCGATTAAATTTCTCATTGCTTTCATCTTTTGTTT
>JAQVPY010000092.1:5286-8221 GCA_028701815.1 Bacteroidales bacterium
CCATATTAAATTAATTATCTATTTTATATTTTTTTATTACTTTTGCACAATTTAAAAACACTTCAGATTGAAGCAATTATTATACCAAACTAAAATATCATGGCAAAGAATTTCACAAAACGAGAAGAGAATTATTCACAATGGTACAATGATATTGTCCAAAGGGCAGATTTAGCAGAGAACTCGTCAGTTAGAGGCTGCATGGTTATAAAACCGTACGGATACTCAATATGGGAAAACATGAGAGACGTCCTCGATAAGATGTTTAAAGAGACGGGGCATTCGAATGCCTATTTTCCACTTTTCATACCCAAGTCGTTCCTTAGTCGCGAAGCCGAGCATGTTGAAGGCTTCGCCAAAGAATGTGCAGTAGTAACACATTATCGTTTAAAAGCGGATCCGGAGACACACACGGTTGTTGTTGATCCGGAAGCAAAACTTGAGGAAGAGTTGATAGTAAGACCAACATCTGAAACAATTATATGGGACTCCTATAAAAACTGGATACATTCATATAGAGATTTACCACTTCTTATAAATCAATGGGCCAATGTGGTCAGATGGGAAATGAGAACGAGGTTATTTCTACGTACTGCAGAATTTTTATGGCAGGAAGGGCATACTGCCCATGCAACAAGTCAGGAAGCGATCGAAGAATCGGAGCGTATGATGAATGTCTATGCAGACTTCGTAGAAAACTATATGGCAGTACCGGTGATAAAAGGAGTAAAATCGCCGAACGAAAGATTTGCTGGAGCGGTAGAGACTTTCTGCATTGAGGCACTGATGCAAGACGGCAAAGCATTGCAAGCCGGCACATCTCACTTTCTCGGGCAGAATTTTGCCAAAGCCTTTGACGTAAAATTTTTAGACAAAGACAACACGTTACAATATGTGTGGGCTACCTCCTGGGGGGTATCTACGAGACTTATCGGTGCATTAATCATGGCGCACTCTGACGACAACGGACTCGTTCTTCCGCCAAAGTTGGCACCAATACAAGTAGTAATTGTTCCGATCTACAAAAGCCCCGAACAATTAGCACAAATATCAGAAGCTGCAGGCAAAATTGTTGCCGAGTTAAAAGAAAAGGGCATATCGGTAAAATATGACGACGACGATTCAAATCGACCGGGATGGAAGTTCAACGAATACGAATTTAAAGGCGTGCCCGTCAGACTCGTCATCGGACCTCGCGATCTTGAAGAAGGTACCGTAGAAGTAACTCGTCGCGACACTCTCGAGAAATCCACAATGCAAATAGCCGGGATAGCTGAAAAAGTAAATAATCTGCTCGACGCAATTCAAAAGAATCTATTTACCAAAGCGCTGAATTACAGATCGGAGATGACGACAAAAGCAGACACTTGGGATGAGTTTTGCGATATACTCGACAATAAAGGCGGTTTCGTATTAGCTCACTGGGACGGCACGACTGAAACAGAAGTAGCTATTAAAGAGAAAACGAAAGCGACTATACGAGCTATCGCTCTTGACTCAGTGCCGGAAGAGGGAAAATGCATCTTAACCGGCAAACCGAGTCATAAAAGAGTCATATTCGCTCGTTCCTATTAGTCACATCTGCCATGAAGAAATCCCCAATAACTCTTTTCCAAGAATTGCTTGATATTATGGACAGACTACGAGTCGAATGTCCATGGGACAGGGTTCAAACCCTTGACAGTCTTAGATATCTGACTATTGAAGAAACATACGAATTATCGGATGCTATCATTGAAAAGCAATATCAAGAGATTAAAAAAGAACTCGGAGACGTATTGCTGCATATCGTTTTTTATTCGAAAATAGGTTCCGAACAGCAGGGCGAAAATTATTTCGACATTGCAGACGTCATAGAGAATATTAATGAGAAACTTATTACGAGACACCCCCACATATTCGGAAACGTTTCTGCAAATACTTCCGAAGACGTTAAGACAAACTGGGAAAAGATCAAACTGAAAGAGAAAGGAAGAACATCTGTATTATCCGGTGTGCCAAATTCTCTTCCTGCCGTTGTCAAGGCCTACAGGATTCAAGAGAAAACCCACGGCATAGGATTCGACTGGGATAATGTCAATCAGGTTTGGGATAAAGTTCAGGAAGAAATTGAAGAATTACACGAAGAAGTTAGAAAAGGGGATGACCCTGACAACCTCGAAATGGAATTTGGAGATGTCCTTTTTGCGCTGATTAATTATGCTCGATTTATCGGTGTAAACCCGGAAGATGCTCTCGAAAAGAGCAATAGAAAGTTCATACGCCGTTTTCAACAGGTTGAGCAAGTAGCCCACTCACAGGATAAACAAATTTCAGATATGACCCTTACGGAAATGGACGCTCTTTGGGATGAAGTCAAAAAACACGAAAAATAAAATGATTTTTTAAGAAGGACATTTTCATGTTTTTGTCATTAAGAATAAAAATATGAAAAATCTCCTTCTTCTTTATCTTACATTACTGCTATCTTTTACCGGGGTCTGTTCATCAGACACGACTGCTTTTATAAGAATAGCCTTTTATAATGTTGAAAATTTATTTGATCCGTTTGACGATCCGGAAAAAAACGACGCTGACTATCTTCCGACAGGCATTAAAGGATGGTCGTATAAAAAGTTTGACGCTAAGATAAAAAATACATATAAGTCGATTGCTGCTTTGAGTGACACTATCGTTGCAAGTATTGTAGGACTTTGTGAGATAGAGAACAAATTTGTATTGGACAAGTTGACAAGAGGCACTCCTCTCAAAGCCCGAGATTACCGATATATCCATTATGAGTCTCCTGACGCCAGAGGGGTAGATGTGGCCCTGCTATATATCCCGAAATATTTCACGCCCGTGTCACATAAGGCTATATGCATCACATTTCCATTTGACACCATAGCAAAAACTCGAGACATCCTGTATATAAAAGGATATCTCAAATCGAACA
>JAQVPY010000093.1 GCA_028701815.1 Bacteroidales bacterium
GTCGTCGGAGGTGAAAGTATCAATGTCGCCGTCTTTCCCCTGCTCGTTTAAATAGCCGGGAATAAGATCTTTGCCAATGATGATGCAAACTTTCTCAAATGAATACGGGTTTAATGTCTCTACTTGACAATAAGAAATGTTGCCACCTACTGCAAGAGCAGTGTTGGAAGGTAATGTCCATGGCGTTGTAGTCCATGCAATAAACGATAATGGAAGTTCCGTCTTCTGAAATAAAAACTCTGATTTTTGATCCCTGATTACAGAGAACTGTACCGTCGCTGTAGTGTCTTTGACGTCTTTATAACATCCCGGCTGATTTAACTCATGCGAACTTAGCCCTGTCCCCGCTGCCGGCGAATAGGGCTGAATGGTATAACCCTTATATAACAAGCCCTTCTCATAGAGCATGCCAAGAAGATACCATAATGTCTCTATATATTTTGTGTCAAATGTGATATAGGGATCGTTAATGTCTACCCAATATCCCATCTTTACAGTCAAGTCGTCCCACAAATCCTTATATTTCATGACTTCTGAGCGACACGCCTTATTGTATTCTGTTACAGAGATGCTTTTACCAATATCTTCCTTCGTAATGCCTAATTTTTTTTCAACACCCAACTCTACCGGCAGACCATGCGTGTCCCACCCTGCCTTGCGCCTGACATACATACCCTTTTGCGTCCTGTAACGGCAAAAAATGTCCTTTATGGTCCGTGCCATAACGTGATGAATGCCGGGTTGTCCATTAGCAGACGGGGGGCCTTCAAAGAAAACAAATGATGGTTTGCCTTCATTTTTCTTTAATGAGAGTTCGAATATATTGTTCTCATTCCAGAATTTTAGTACGTCTTCAGCAATATTTGTTAAGTTAAGTCCTTTATAATCAGGGTATTTATTCATCTTTCTTTGAAAATTTATTTAGTCGTTTTAACTTGCAAAGATAAGTTATTTTTTTGAAACTTAGCAGGTGTTACTCTTGTAAGTTTTCAATTAAATGATTTACTTTGCAAAAGAAAACTTACACCGCTGAAATTACAGAATCAAGAAAAGTAGTTATTTGTTAATTATTTGTTTATGAAAATTAAAGATATCGCAGAAATTATTGAAAGTCACGCGCCCTCTTGCTATGCAGAGGCGTGGGATAATGTCGGACTATTGGTGGGAAATCGTGAGGACGCGGTTACTAAAGTGATAACAACACTTGATGTTACCGAGGAGGTCATCGATTTGGCTATCGCCTCCGGCGCTGAAATGATTGTCTCTCACCATCCACTGATTTTTGACGGGCTGAAGAAAATCGTCTTCGATAGCCATGTTTCTCGACTTATCATGAAAGCTATTAAGCATAATATCGCCATATACGCGGCTCATACTAATCTCGACAATGCCTTCAACGGCTTGAACTATTATGTGGCAGGTCTTCTAAATGTGAAAAATTGTACCGTTCTTGAGGCGACTTATCGAAAGCTGTTCAAACTTGTCACGTTTGTCCCTATAGCCCAGATGCAGAAGGTCAGAAATGCCATATTCGATAGCGGCGCGGGCTGTATAGGAGAGTACGGCAGTTGCAGCTATAATACTCATGGCGTCGGAACATTCAAAGCCGGTGCAAACACCCATCCCTTTGTCGGCGAAATAGGGGAGACTCATGAAGAGAACGAGGCACGACTGGAAATTATAGTGCCTGAACATTTGCTCTCACATGCAATAAGAAATCTTGTAAAAGCCCACCCTTATGAAGAACCCGCTTTCGACGTGATAGCTGTTGAAAATAAAAATCAGCAATATGGAAGCGGCATTATTGGAAATCTCTCTCTCCCGCTTTCAGAGCAGGATTTCCTCTCTTTTGTAAAGGAAAAACTCGAAGTCCCTGCATTACGTTTTTCTAAACTTACCGGTAATATGATCTCAAGAGTGGCTATATGTACAGGAGCCGGGGCTTTCTTAAAAAATAAGGCGATTTCAATGAAAGCAGATGCTTTTATTACCGGTGATGTGAAATATCATGAGTTTTTGGACCTTGATGCAAAAATGTTATTGATAGACGCAGGACACTATGAGACAGAAAGGATGGCAAGTAAACTCCTCTCTGAAATCATAAATTCTTCGACATCCGAGGTAGCCGTTGAAACTGTGGCGCCAAATTATGTCTTTGTAAAATAGATTGTTATGATACATATTGAGTCTTTCATAATCAGAGCAAGTTATCCAAGCTATTTTATGCTTAACCTGTTCGCCAAATCCGGACGAATCGCGTTTGAAGAGGCAAATGAACTCGAGGGAAATAAACCCGGGACAGTAATATATAGACTTCAGGGAGAAGATGTGGATAGAGAAATACCGCCTAAGTGGTACGATATATTCAGCCTTCTTAATAATGATGAGGAAACTTCCCGCCATTATCTCGAGTTGCTTGTGGGTGAACAGCGGGGAGATGTCTCTGTTGCTGAAGAGTTGGAGACGCTTAGACGCGAAGAATATGCAAGAAGTAAAAAGTATGTCGATTCCCATAAACTTACCGAGTCGGATTTGATAATTACCCCCCTGACATCACGAAAAGATATGACGGAGGTGGAAGTCAGCCATAAAGGGAAAATGTTGTTGGACCTTACCCGTAACGGATATGCCGTACCCGACTTTTGTATTTTAAGTGCTAAGGCCTTTACTGAGGCTAACCAACAGTCGTTGATAGTTAAATCTTTGAAAAATATGGAGTGTATGACCGGATGCAAACTCGGCTCCGATGAAAATCCGCTCGTACTCGCCCTGAGAAGTGCTATGCCTCAGTATATACCCGGCCTTATGCCTACGTTACTTAATATCGGAGTCAACAGGAAGGCTTATCAGGGACTAATTAAAAAATACGGTAAACAGATGGCTAACAGGATTTACCTCGGAACTCTGCACAGTATTTTTGATATGCTTTTTATCGAAGGACAGTTCGCAGAAAAAGATGGGGCATTGTCGTTGAAACAACAGTCGGATAGAATTGTCGAGATGGAGTCAATGATCATCGAAAAGGAGCACGCAGAAACTCTGCTCGAGGATTCATTTATCCAGGTGCTGAAGTTTGTTGAATATATCAGAGACTTTTATGTTAATAATCAGGATCTCCTTTCGACTTTTATGCAGGGTAGGGTTACATTTCCTTCTTTGATAATGCAAAAGATGGTGTGGACTATCGGTAACCAGTATTCTTTCCCCGGGGTGCTTTATAGTAGAAACAGCCGTACAGGTTCCGGAATCCAGATAGAATATCTTCCGGATATTTTTGGAGATGATATCATGACAGGAGATGTCTCCTCCTACAATTTCGAATACGACAAAAGAGGAACAATTAAGGATATCTTCCCCGCCATTTATCACTTCGACCCCTTGATGAAAAAGTTGGAGAAACGATATCATACGCCTGTTACTATAGAGTTCGGCGTAGAAACCCATACGAATAAGTCGACACTTTTTGCCATCTTGCAACTTAATGAATCCGAACTGACAGGTCGTGCCGCGCTGATATCTTCAATAGATATGTATGAAAATAATCTTATCTCTGAAAATGACGTCGTCAATCTTATACGCCCGTATCATCTTCGTCAGATCTTTTCCGATAGAATTAATGATGAGTCCATGGCGAAACTAAAGATGTTCAGCTATGGAGTAAACGTATTGCCGAGAACTGCCGTTACTGCACAAATATGCTTTAACACATCCAAAGCGACCGAGCTGAGAAAAAAAGGCGTACCTGTCTGCCTTTGTAAAAACCGCTTCGTTCCGGAAGATACGATTATTCTTAATGAGATGAATGCCATCATCAGTATGTCGCCTGCCGCCATACATGTCGTTACCGCTTGCAGAGGCTATGGAATCCCCGCGATGTTAAACCTCGAGTCTTTCGGCAATGTGCTCTCCGAAAATACTCTCGTGAATAAGGAAGGAGATGAAATACATGATGGCGACTGGATTACAATCTCAAGTAAACTAAAAACAATCTTTAAAGGGAAAGCCCAATATGAACCTGCAAGGTTTATGGCTTATCTTAACGGCGAAAAAATTGTCATGGATTCAGATAAGGAGGCTTCAGCATTCCGTAATATTAAAACTGCATACGAGAAATATAATAAGATAGTGCGCTCTGCCAAAGTCAATTACATTACAGATATCAACATGCTTACCCGTTTGATTAGATATGACCTGCAAAGTCAGCCGGAAACGGCGGCGGAGGTAGTGAACAGCTGGTATGATGCTAACCCCGAAAAATATCTTGAACAGGTGCTCGAAAGTCGTATGGGCTCTCATCAGGACCAGTTTCGTGTGTTTACACTCTTGGAAGGTGCAAAAAAAACGTATTTTTTCAAACAGGCTGTAAATGCTTGTACTTATAGAAAGTTGTCGGGGCTTACCGCCGGCGCTTTTATCCTTGGAAGGTTTGTCGCGCACCGACTGCCTTTTGAGTTTTGGCATAGTATGTCTTCTATGGAAATAGCATATATCCTAAACGAATATGTCCTGTATGAAAAATATCTGCAGGTTCTGTTTGAAGTGGGCGAAACAAAACTTACCAGAGTTCATTCCCAAATTGTCTCCGAAGGGATGATGAATTATGATGTCAAAAAGTTCGATATCGAGAATTTTGATACCTTAAAACAGGCTAATCCACAATGGGGTGAGGTCAAAGAATCTGTAAATAACCTCATCTCCCCACAAGAGAATACAAAGAAACTGATAGATATCCTTTCAGCCTAATCTTTGACGAAGATAATGCTGCCCTCGGATTGCCCGCAGAATTCCGGCGCATACATACACTGTATCTTTGAAATGCCTGCGTTGAACTTACCCGATTGCTGAATGTTTACATGGTAATCTATTACATAAGTGCCCTTTGATAACCTCTCAATATAATAGTTGACTGACTCGTCTTTTATGTTTAGATAATACCATAACCCGTTTTCGTATCTGTATCCGGATATCGTTTCCTTTGGAATGAAACATGCCGGCAAGATGTCTTTAAGATGTACGTATTCCATGTCTCTGTCTACTTTTACAATCATCCTGACTATGACATTATCGGTAGCACGAATGACACTTATCGACGGATACTCGGAATAGACAATCTTGTCTCCGGCAAGGGAACCCCTCATGATTTTTCTTTCTACAGAAAGTCCTGCTGATGCTGAGGTGACATTTGCATAATCGGTGAGATACTGCCAATAAACCGATGCCCATGCTGTTCCGTCTGAAGTTTTTTCAATGCTGATATTTGCAAAGTCTTTGGTGACTTCTTCGCCAATCCATGAAGCCTTTACATAACCGCTCCCCGGGATGGCACCTTCCATGTCGACGGATTTTTTTCCAATCACGACTGCGTCATTAGCATAATCGCCGGCAATTTTTGCCGAGTTGCCTATCAATAACGCGTATATGGCTTCGGTGGTTGCACGTGTCGTCTCCCATATAGTAGTGCGTTTTCTGTTGAGCAGCCATCTCTGAATTTCATTGATGGATCCGCTGTCGTTTGTAAGTGCCGCATAGCATTCTATCATAAGAGCTGCCGCCTCAATTGAAGCATTATAGGAATAAGTGCTCTGCAAGTCGCGCCAATACATCCCTAATTCTTCACTGTGTAACGCACGTTCATTAAAAGACTGCATCAGAAACTGTGCTTCCTTGTTGTTATTACTTCTTTGAAATAATATTGCCGCCATAGCCTGAGATGACAGGTCTAAGGAATTGTACCCCTTTAAAGCCTTGTTGTAGAAAAAGTCGTATGCTTCTTTTGTGCTGTTAGAGACGACGATTTTATCAGATATAAAAGATCTCATATACAGATAACTGACCATCGAAGATGAAATGTGGTAGCTGTCTAACGTTTTATCCGATTTCATCGTGTCGTATGTCTCAACGATTTCTGAGTCGAGGAAGCTTACGCCTTTCGCTATAATGTTTTTAATAGTTCCGTTGTCTCCATAATTGATGATGTTAATGTCCATCAGATGGCAAAAGCCGGTTATTATATATAAGGTTGTGTAAAAACTCGGGTACGTCATTCCCTGAATCCATGGAAATCCCCCGTCTGATTGTTGCATACTACTTAATTTATTCGCAAATGTTGAGATATTGTAACTCATCTGATTATAGTCGAAGAGCAAGGCAAGACGCTCTCTTTGCTGCTGTTCGTCTTCGGCTTCAAGTACCCATGGCGTTTCAGACAACAAAATATCTTTCAGCTCCTGATTCTTTTCAAGCTCGGAGATGAATTCATCCGGTGTCGATGCTGCTATCTGCTTGTATACTTCTTCTATCTTGGGATTGTGCTTAATAATGTAACCTGCGATGAGATTGGAGTACAGTTTGCCAAAAATCTGTTCGCAGAAAATATCGTTGCCATTATCCGACATATAGGGTAGGGCTTGTACTGCGTACCATACCGGATTGGGCGAATATTCAAGAGTTACGGATTGGGTAGAGTAGCTGTTGTTGGTAAATTTGTCCCTCAGTCCCTTGAAGACATAATTGTTTATGCCTTTTTTATTGACAGTTATAGGCAGAGTTTCCGTAATAAGTACTTTTGTAGTAAGGACGGGTATGGTATATTCTTCTGCGTCGGAACAAGAACCGGTGTCGGCTCCCGTACGGATTTTTAATATGCTTGCGTTCTTCGGTACTGTCAGACGCCATGTTGCTGTCTGTGAAGCTTTGCTCTTAAGACTGAATGTCTTTTGCCCGTTGCTTTCAATGACTTCCGAGGTGATATCTTTTCCGTTTTTATCGAAAACTTTAATGAAAGCTGTCCCGGATTGAACTTTTTCGCTAAGGTTCGCTATGCGTGCCGTATAGTCGATAACATCGTTTTCATATAACACTTTTGGCTGGTTTGCCTGGATGAAAATATCTTTTTGAGTGATGATTTCGGACTCAAAATAACCTGACGACATGTCTTTGGTATGAGCCAAAATTCTGAATTTCCATTTAGTAAGTGATTCGGGAGCTGTGAACTCAAAGGAAACCGTCCCGTCTTCATCAGTCTTTAGCTGCGGGTAGAAAAACGCGGTCTCTCTGAAATCTCTTCTGACTGAGCGCTCTGCTCGCTGAGTCGGTACTTCCTCGCTGCCGGCTATTTCTCCTGCGCTGGTGTCTGCTTTTACAAACTGGGTATCTTCAGCCTCAACTATTACATCATCTGAAACACAACATGCCATGGAGAGGTTATTTCTTGCCGAGGTTTTATAAAAGAACCTGCTCATGCATATTTCCGGTATTTCGATAATATTGTCATAAGTATAATAAATATTGTCTTTTGTGTCGATTTTCCTGCGGTAAGCATAGCTCCTATATGCGAGAAAATCCCCCGAATTATAAAAAGGCGACCGGCTAATGCTGCTATAGCTGCCGCTTTTGCCGATATTATAATCTGAAGTTATAAAAAAGTCAAGCGACATATCATACATGGAGGCAAGGACTTCAGCATTCTTTTCGATGCCGTTGATATTTGTGATAGAAATTTTCCATTTCTCCTGTGCGTTCGGTTCAATATATTCTCTTTCGGTTAGCAGCCTGATGTCAAGGTCTTTGTTGATAAAAGGAATTTTAATAGAGAGAGATTCCGAGTATTGTCTATTGTCGAATATGGAATAGGCAAAAACTTTTATCGTTCCGCGGTCGCTTTCGGAGACTTTAATATTGATTGTCTTATTGTCTTTAATAGGAATAAGGTCGTCAAGGATTATCCTCGTTTCCGATACGATGAAAACCCTTACTAATGCGCTTTTTGACGTGGCCAACAAAATATTTATGTCGTCGTCGGGTTGAGCTGTCGTTTTGTCGGTGAACAAAATAATTCCCGATTTGTTAAAAGTAGGTGTGTCACCTTTTACACAAACGTTAAAATAGAAGTTTTCAGAGACTGTTTTGCCGTATCCGTCTTTTGTTGTAGCTTCTATTACATAATATCCTGTTTCGAGGCTTAATGAGTTTACGTCAATGATGCCATCGTTGCAGGTGAATTTTTTAAGTTCTTTTCCCTTGATCCATTTTGTGTAATCCTGTTCGTCAAGGTATTGGTCTTTTGGCAGCAAATCGTTAAATTCTTTTTGAGAATAAACAAATTTGTCGGGGGGAGTTTGGTTGATACTTGGTCGTAAAGGGTTCGCT
>JAQVPY010000094.1 GCA_028701815.1 Bacteroidales bacterium
ACATAAATTTCGCGTCACCTATGGCACCGTTGAAAATAAAAATGTTAAACATTCAGCATGTCATGGGCGCCGGTTTATGGCGGATCAGACTTTGCATTATCTTAGAAGCCGTGATGATTGCATTTTTGTCATTTTTGTTATCCCTACTTATTGTAGGGGGTGTGTCGGCTACCTCTTTCAGCAACTTGTGGATAGCAGATATTTCAATATCTGCGAATGCTTATACCATAATCTGCACAGCGTTTACAGCCTTATTAGTCGGATTCATCGCAGGAGTTTATCCGTCTTTCTATATGACCTCTTTTACTCCTGCCATTATATTGAAGGGCAACTTTGCGATGTCGTCTCATGGGAAAGTATATCGTTCTGTACTGATTGGATTTCAATACGTTATATCTATATGCCTCATCGTCGCAGCACTGTTTATCAACTTGCAAAACAAATACGTCAATAAGTACGATCTCGGATATGACAAAAGCCGGATTGCAGTAGTGAAGACTGCTCAGGAACATGATGTTCTAATATCTGAAATGAAATCAAATAATGAAATCGAAGACGTTGCTTTCAGCGCACAAAAGATAGGCTGCAGAGATTACTATCAAGATTGGTCTTTTAATTATAATGATGTAACATGGGACTTCAATCTCATGCAGGTATCATATAATTTCCTTGATATAATGGGCATTTCTGTTTCAGAAGGCAGAAGTTTCAGAATTGAAGACCAAAATTCGCCTGATGGTTTGATGGTATTTAATCGAATTACGCCGAAAAATAACGGCGAGCCAATCAGATTGAATGAGCCGACCGGGGTCAGCAAGTACAACGTCATCGGTTTTATCGACACTCCTATTCACTTGCAGACATTATATGTCCCCGAAAATCCATTTTGTTTTTATTATAACCGAATATATGAAGAATCATATCAATACATGTATGTAAAAATCAAAACAGGTGTAGATAAATATCAGGCAATTGACAAAATAAAGAAATCTATTAATAAGATAGACCCGACATATCAGGTTCATGTCGAATTTCTTGATGACCAACTTAATGAGTTATATAAGAAAGATACACGGATGGGTACGCTGATTACGACAGGCTCTGTTCTTGCCATTCTTATTTCACTGATGGGCGTTTTCGGATTAGTCTTATTTGAAACGCAATACAGACGCAAGGAAATAGGAATCAGGCGAGTTATTGGTGCAAGTATAGAAGAAATATTAATGTTGTTTAATAAAAAATTCTTTATTATTATACTGATTTGTTTTATTATTGCAGTTCCTTTATCTGTTTATGCCATACGGTTCTGGTTGTCATCATTCCAATACAAAATTCCTGTTTTTTGGTGGGTATTTGCGATAGCATTAAGTATAGTGTTAATCATCACTATAATAACCGTTACTGCCCGCAGCTGGAAAGCCGCTACCGAAAACCCTGTGAAGTCGATAAAAACAGAGTAACAATTTAATAACCTGCATTTAGACAGATATAACCATGAAACTATCATTAACCCTAAATAAACGCCTTATCGCCCTTATCGCCGGTCTGCTGTTGGTTGCGCCAAATATGATGATCTGCCAGAATACGGACGTAGAGACTAAGCACGCCCCGTCTCTACAACAGGATTTCACAACAACATACATCAGCAAACATGTTAACGAATTTCCGGACACCTTCGACCTGTCATCGCCGATAAAAGCCTGTATTACCTGTTATTATTTGTCAATCAACGGTAAAAACAGTCAGTGGGACAACGTCAACACCATAGATTTTAAAAAGCAAAAATTAAGTGCCGACTCGGAAGTCAGTGAAAAGCGAAAGAGTTTTTTACTTAACAGCATCATAGAAGAAAGCATAATTTATAAAGACACTGTGGCATGTGTCATATCACAAACACCAAATAAAGTTTTCTCCATACGATGGTTTTATTTTGAAAACGGCAATTGGGTTAATGCCGGTGAAGATGCAAGACCCGGCATCGAAGAATGTAGAACCGACTTCACAACTTATGCAAAAGAGAAATACAGATGGATTAAACAAAGAAATTTAATTGCAGATGTTCATGCTGACACACTCGCATTTGTCGAATATCTGACAGCAAAGGGACAGAACCCTAAAGATTTTGTAATAGGTAAGTTAGCAATATATAAGTTGGTTATGCTCGGAGAAGTGCATTTTAGAAAATGGTCTTATGATTTATACACGGATATTGTCGGCGACAAACATTTTGCAGAGACTACGAGCACAATATTCATGGAATTTCCATCAAACAAGCAAGAAGACATCAGCCGTTTCATGTTGAATGACACCATAGACCACGAATTGCTGCTGAATATTTTTCGCGATTACATGGTAAACGGGTGGAACGAAAAGCCGAGGTATGACTTTATTATTACGCTATGGCATATAAATAAGAAGTTGCCTGACGACAGGAAGATAAAGTTAGTATTTGTAGATACGCCGCGTGTATATACCGAAGAAGGCATTGCTAACGAAAAGTCTATCGGAAATAGGGACAGCTACATGGCTAAAATGATATCTGAATTCTTTGAAACATATACGGATAAACGTAACACACTTTTTATAGTTGGTGCGGCACATGTCTGCAAGAGCCTCAAATCTGCCGGAGCTATTCTTGGAAACACCATGCCTGATGAAGTTTATACCGTCTTCACTCATTGTCCACGCAGTGAAGAGCATATCGATGATAACACGCGATTGATAAGACACGGCATGTTCGACTATGCGTTCCATGAGAATGGGGATATGCCTGTCGCTTTTGATTTAAGAAACAGTCCTTTCGGAAAAGAACCTTTTGACGGCTTAATCAGAAGAGATATTTCGGGAACATTTCAGAATAATTATGATGGTTACATCTTTTTAGGTCGGCTTGCAGACGAGCCGTCTTCAGAAGTGCTTTATGAAATATACAATGATGATTACGTAAAAGAAATTGACAGACGTTGGAGAGAGCTTTATAATTCCGATTTCAAAGAGGAATGGAATTTAGAAGATGTCAATGCCAAATCGGTAATTAATCATATCAAATCGGTGGTAACGGGAAAAAGGTGGTAGAGACGTGGCGGACCGCGCTTCTACATCGGGTAACAAAAAATTTATGACAGCCCGTTCAACCTCTTGAACCAAATCTCAAATACAGGGTCAATAAATTCATGCCTGTCGGTACTGATGTCGAGAATATCTTTTCTGATAAGAATATCTTTATTCTTCACTACATTTGCTGATGTCCCCAATGAATATTTCTTCATCGTCTCGGCGGAAGTCAGTTGCCTTTCGTTAGATGCAACAGCTAACAGCAAATGAATCCGGCTTGCAGATAAAGACATATATTCCGTTTGAAAATTAGGAACATTTGTTTCGATAACCCAGTTAAGAGCTTTGTCGAGAATTTGCTCTGTAACTGTTTCATGTTCCGGTGTATAATTCCAAACAGCCGCAGCATATTGTTGAACATACCACGAGTGGTTTTTGACTGTCGCAGCAATGCGGGCAGCCATGTCATCAGTAATCGTTTTTCCGGTATTTTTAAAGCAATGAATAATGTAATTCACCCATTCAGTCTCATCAATCTTTTTCAGATAAAGCATTTGTCCAAAACGATAAAACGGCTTTTGCGAAGAATTAAAAATCTCGGTCATCATGTGGCGCTGACTGCCATATAAACAATAAGTAACAGATTGTTGATGCTGCCATACACTTCGCATCATACTCTCCAATTGTTCATAATCACTCAAATCCGCTAAATTTTGGAATTCATCGATACAGACAATAATGCGGATTTTCTTCTCGGATGCTATCTTCTGCGGCAGATTCAAAATTTCTTCCTTTGAGTCCTTGATTTCATTAAAATTAAAAGAAAGTGAAAAATCTGAATCAGGAGCCGTGCCCAAAGATATTTTAGGCACTATTGAATGAAGATATTTTCTTGCATTTATAACCCATTGATCCCAAGTCGAGGCTGTCGCTTTTATTACCTCTTTTGCAAAAGTCTGATAAAACTCTTGCGAAGTATGAATTGTAAAAGCATCAATAAAACAAACTCTCAAGTCGGCATTTTCAGCCTGAAGTTCATTCATGCAACGTTTTACTAATGAAGACTTTCCCCATCTTCGTGGCGATACTAAAATGGTGTTAATACCGGATCCAAGCATATTTTTTAACAGTAATACATCATCTTTCCTGTCTATAAAATTTTCGTTTTCAGCTAACTTGCCGTAATTAAATGGATTTTGCATCTGTTGTGTTCTTATAACCTTCGGCAAAGATAATTATATTTTTCAATATCTTACCATTTAGTAATAAACTTTTCTTACCGAATGGTAACTTACCGTTTGGTAACATTTGGTCATTCCTTATTATCGGCATCGCTATCCTTCATGCGATGATGCTGTTTCAGCGCCTGTGTAAGCAGATATTCTATTTGTCCGTTGACACTACGGAAGTCGTCGGCAGCCCATTTCTCGAGTTTCTTCATTACTTCGGGGTTGATTCTCAAAACGAATGATTTTTTTTCACTCATATTGTGGCTGTTGATAGTTACTAATATAAAGTGCCGGTGTTAATTACAGGACTTGCAGACTCGTCGGCACAGAGAACTACGAGCAGATTGCTGACCATAGTCGCTTTTTTCTCTTCATCAAGTACTACAACATTTCTTTCGTTGAGTTTGTTGAGAGCGAGTTCGACCATGGAGACGGCACCTTCAACAATTTTTTCACGAGCAGCGATGATTGCATCAGCCTGTTGACGTCTTAACATCACATTGGCAATTTCAGATGCGTAAGCAAGATAATTGATACGTGCTTCTACTATGCAGATACCGGCGATAGCAAGTCTCTCCGACAATTCTTCTTCAAGGCGATTGTTGATTTCATCTCCACCTGAACGCAGAGTAAGTTCTTCCTCATCATTATGGTCGAGATTGTCATACGCATACATCCCGGCAGTATTTCTTAGAGCCGCATCACTCTGTACTTTTACAAAACTTTCAAATCCTCTCAAAGATTTTTTGTTTGTCTTCGCCATAAGGATATCATTTCCGGTTTCAACTTCAAAGCAAGCCTTATAGGTATCTTGTATCTTCCATACTAATACAAGTCCTATCATGATAGGATTACCTCTTTTATCGTTAACTTTAATCGGTTCAACATCCAAATTACTTGCCCTGAGAGATAATTTCTTTTTGCCGTAGAAAGGATTAAACCAGAAAAAGCCGTTATCTTTTACCGTTCCGGAGTATTTGCCGAAGAAAGTCATCACCACCGACTCGTTAGGTTGAATAAGTGTAAAACCAATACAACAAATGATAGTGACAAACAAGCCGAGCACAAAGATTGGCATGATGATATCAGAGTTCGTCTCATCAGATATTACCAACAGATAAATCAATGCGGCAAGAAATAAAATAATTACAGCCAGGGAAATAAAACCGTTGGCATGTTTCGTCGATTTTGTAAATTCTTTCGTTTCCATAATTTTTGTTATTAATGTTATTATGATATTAAAATGATATTATTTAGATGCAAAGATAACGTTTTATTTAAAAAACGAGGCATTAATCATAAAAAAAATAATAATTTTGCCACAATTTTTAAATCACTAAATGTTTATGATAAAATATTCGGATATAATAGCTGCTCAATCGACATTAGATGGCATCATCAAAGTAACGAGTTTAATGCCTTCGAAATCTTTTTCACAGATGTCGGGAGCGAACATGTTTTTGAAATTAGAGAACTTACAGACGACAGGTGCTTTTAAAGTCAGAGGTGCCTATAATAAGATAGCCAATTTACCAAAAGAGGAGGCGAAGAACGGCATAGTTGCCGCATCGGCAGGCAATCACGCTCAGGGTGTAGCCTTCTCGTCTACGCGTCTGGGGTTAAAAAGCACTATTTTTATGCCTGTATTTACGCCGCCGTTAAAAGTGATAGCGACCAAGAGTTATGGAGCGGAGGTTGTTCTTTCCGGAGATACTTTCGATGATGCGTTTGCTGCTTCGCAGGAATTTTGCACCGAGCACAAAGCCACGTACATACATCCATTTAACGATCCGATGGTTATTGCCGGTCAGGGAACAATAGGATTGGAAATATACAGTCAGCTTTCCAAGGTTGATGCTGTTGTTGTTCCTATCGGCGGTGGCGGACTTATTGCGGGTATTGCATTAGCCATAAAAAACATCAATCCGAAAATCAAAGTAATCGGTGTACAGGCAGCCGGAGCTCCTTCCATGGTACAGTCGATAGCCGAAAAGAAGATTATAACATTACCGACAGTTCATACAATTGCAGACGGTATTGCAGTGAAGACGCCGGGAGCAATGACATTCGATATTATTAATAAATATGTAGATGAGTTGGTAACAGTAACAGATACAGAAATAGCCCATACGGCATATCTTCTTCTCCAGCGTTGCAAGATATTGGCGGAGCCGGCCGGTGTAACATCGGTAGCTGCCGTTTTATTCAACAAAAGTGATTTCGCAGGTAAAAACGTCGTTTCCGTCGTCAGTGGCGGCAACATCAATATGCAACTTTTAGAACAGATTGTAGAAAAAGGTATGATGGAAGAAGGTCTGAGAGCCACCTTACAGATAACGATGCCTGATCAATCGGGCGAACTTAAAAAATTGCTCGACATATTGCAGAGCATGAAAGCCAATGTCGTCAACATTTTGCATGAAAGATCAAATGTATCCATTCCGATAGGTTATGTACTGGTAAACATTAGTTTCGGGCTTCAAGACAAGTCGCACCTGGATATAATTGTAGATAAGATTAAGGAAAGGGGATTGACTGTTAAGATTATTAAATAAACAAAAAAAAGAGCCGCATGCGGCTCTTTTTTTTATAACGTGAGTAAATGAATCACAAAGTTTATTTTATAACTATTTTATATGTTTCATTTCCGGACTCGGAAGAAACATTAACGAAATAAATACCCGAGTCATATTTGTCTGCATGAACAGTCATAGCGTTTACATCCATATTGTTTCTGGTCATGACGACGCGACCGGAAGCATCTCTGATTTCGACAGCACGGATGTTTTTTCCGACAATATTAAGTTCATCGCATACAGGGTTAGGATACAAACTGACGCTCGTTTTATCCATATCTGTTATGGCATTATATTCACATCCGGAACCATCACCGACTATTGGGTCAAAATCGCCTGAGCCTACCCATTTATAAACGCCCCAACCTTTTTCAGTAGCTATAGTCGTATTACTTGTTGTTTGTCCGGGATTGCCCTGTACATAAATAGTCTCCAAAAACAACTGTTTGCCGCTGGAGGTTTCGCTCAAACCCATGTAAAGACTGTCTAAAGCGCATGCTTCAAGCAAGTTGCCCTCACAATAAACGAGTTCGAGATTTGAACATCCGTCAACCAGAAGTGAAGTCATGTCGTTGCTGCGACAATAGAGACGCTCCAAGTTAGGTAAATTCCTTGCATCCAACTTTTCGATAGAGTTCGCCTCAACATATAGCTTCTTGAGCATACGATTTCTTGACACATCAATTGAAGCAATCATGTTACCTTCCAATTCCAGCCACATTAAATCAGCCATCTGAGTAGGATCACATGCAGTTATATTTGCGCCATTATTAACTGAATAAAATTTATACAAATCGCCATAAAATCTCACCTCGGCAGACATAGGCACAATAGATTTATCACCTATCCAATTTGCTGAAGTATTAGAGAATATAGTATATGTAGCATCGCCGAGTTCAACCCAGACCATATCTGTTCCAATAGTCTGTAAATCGAACCATATTGTAGAGCCTGGGACAACGGTCATAGATAAATATGGGGTGCCGGCAGGTGGAACTTCCTGAGCATTAGCGACATTACAGAAAAATGAGAGAATCGCAAAAATTGAAATGTAAATTAATTTTTTCATAAGAATTTATTTTTTAATATTTTTGTAAAGATATAGCTATTTTTTATTTTTATGTGAAAATAAAATATCTTTGCATTATGAAATATTCTGTATTAATTGTTGACGACAACAAAGACATCCTTTCGGCTTTAAAGATTATGCTTACGCATCAC
>JAQVPY010000095.1 GCA_028701815.1 Bacteroidales bacterium
CCAGATGATTGAGCGACTTCCATACGACTTGTTATACGTGGAGAACATGTCACTGGCCATGGACTTTAAAATTTTGATCTATACTGTTAAAATAGTTCTGCAGGGACGTGGCGTATAAGTTTTCGCAGCATCAATGACATTTTGTCACCCCACTATTTAAGGCATAAACTTTGATGTCATCCGAACCGTTATTTAAATAATTTAATTATGGAAAACGAAAAAATTGAGACGGGAAAAATTAATGTTCAAACAGAAAACATATTTCCTATCATAAAAAAATTTTTATATACGGATCAGGAAATATTCTTAAGAGAAATCGTTTCAAACGCAGTTGATGCAACGCAAAAGCTTAAGACGTTGGCCTCCTTAGGCAAATTCAGCGGAGAATTGGGTGACTTAAGCATACATGTTTCTCTTGACAAGAAAAACAAGACGATTACCGTTTCCGACCGAGGAATAGGCATGAATCACGATGAGGTCATCAAATACATTACAGAGATAGCCTTTTCCGGCGCGGAAGATTTCGTATCAAAATTCAAAAACAAATCACAAAGTGAGGTCAACGCTATTATTGGTCACTTCGGTTTAGGCTTTTATTCGGCATTTATGGTCTCCGATAAAGTTGAGATAATCACCAAAACATATAAGCTGGGCGGTCAGACGAAAGCAGTGCATTGGGAATGCGACGGCAAGACGGAATATTCCATATCAGAAAGCGACAAAGAAGACAGAGGGACGGATGTCATTCTTCACATATCTAAAGATGCGTCGGAATATCTCGATGAATATAAGATATACTCACTGCTGAAGAAGTATTGCAAATTCTTACCGGTTCCTATTATATACGGCACTGAGACAGTAACAGAAAATATAGAAAACGAATTTGACGACAAGGGGAATCCAAAGACTAAGGAAGTTACCAAGCCACGAGTCATCAACAACACGAATCCGTTATGGCGCAGGAAGCCTTCCGAAATCACAGATGAAGAGTACATCAAATTCTACCACGAGTTATATCCATCGGTATATGACGACCCGTTGTTTTATGTCCATTTGAGTGTAGACTATCCTTTCAACCTCACAGGCATTCTATATTTTCCCAAGATAAAGAAGAACATGGAGGTACAGCGAGAAAAGATACAGTTATACTCCAATCAAGTGTTTGTCACCGATAATGTTGAGGGTGTAGTCCCCGAATTTTTAACTTTATTACATGGCGTACTCGATTCGCCGGACGTTCCGTTAAATGTCTCCAGAAGTTCACTCCAAAGCGATACCAATGTCAAGAAGATATCCAATCACATCACAAAAAAGGTTGCCGACAAACTCGAAGATCTCTTTAACACCAACAGAGAAGAATTTGAGAAAAAGTGGGATGACATCAAGTTATTTATCGAATGGGGCATGATCTCAGAGCCGAGTTTTCTGGAAAGAGGAAAGAAGTTCTGCCTTTTAAAGAACGACAAGAACTGCTATTTCACAATTGAGGAATACAAAGACAAGATCAAAGACATTCAGAAAGACAAAGACGAAAAGTTAGTAGCCATATACACCACTAACGCTGATGATCAATACAGTTTCATTGAACCGGTCGAAGCTTTGGGCTATGACGTCTTAGTTTTAGATGAAGCAATCGACGGCTACTTTATCAACACGCTTGAGCGCGATAATGATAAGATGACTTTCGTAAGAGTTGATGCCGATGTTCCATCAAAGCTCATCAACAAGGGAGAAGAGATCCCGTCGAAGTTGAATGACGATGAGAAAAAAACCGTCAAAGAGCTATTTGAATCTCTTGTCGACAAGGGGCAATATGTTGTTGAAACCGAGAACATGGGAGAAAGCGATATACCGCTTATCATCACGCGAAATGAATTCATGCGCAGGATGAAAGACATGGCTCGTCTCGACAGCGGATATGGCGCATTTCCCGACTCTTACAATTTGAAAGTAAACACAAATCACCCGTTAATAGTGAAGATTGCCGAAGATAAAGAGCACGGCGCAGATTTAGCCGAGCAGTTGATAGATCTTGCAAAGTTACAGCAGAACATACTTACCGGCGAAAAGCTGTCGAAGTTTATTAAAAGAAGTGTAGAAATATTAGAAAAATAACAATCAAACATTAAATTCATATATGAAAAAGAGTATTTTTTGGATTTTGGCGGTTGTCGCCATTATCGTAATTTGGGGCATCAGCGCATACAACAAAATCGTAAAATCCGAAGAGGCTGTTGAAGCTCAATGGGGACAGGTCGAAAACGTATATCAGAGGAGAGCCGATTTGATTCCCAATCTTGTTAACACGGTAAAGGGATATGCAGCACATGAACAGGAGACCTTTACTGCTGTTATTGAAGCACGTTCCAAGGCAACATCGGTAACCATTGATCCCACAAACATTACTGAGAGCAATCTTACACAATTCGAGGCAGCACAATCGGAACTTTCCAACGCATTATCCAAGTTGATGGTTGTTGTTGAGAGATATCCGGAATTAAAAGCTAATGAAAACTTCTTACAGCTACAGGCGCAACTCGAAGGCACAGAAAACAGAATCGCTGTTGAAAGGAAACGATTCAATGAGACGGCACAAGAGTTTAACACCCTGATACGTGTTTTTCCGAAAAATATTCTCGCAAGCATGTTCGGTTTCGAAAAGAAAGCTTATTTTAAAGCAGCCGAAGGCGCAGATACTGCTCCGACTGTTGAATTTTAATAACCCGACATGACTCCGAACCACATTTCCAAAGCAGATTTGGAAGATATAAAACAAGCAATTTTAAATGCAGAGCTTGACACATCCGGAGAAATTCGTGTGCATATTGAAAACAAATGTAGAGGCGATGTTCTTGACAGAGCCTCTTACATGTTTTCAAAATTGAAGATGCAAAAGACAAAAAGGAGAAACGGGGTGCTGTTTTATCTCGCCACAGAAAGTCACCAATTCGCAGTAATCGGCGACATAAACATCAACAAGGTCACCGACGAAATGTTTTGGGAAAATCTGAAGGAAATCGCTTTGGAATATTTCAAAGAGGACAAATTTGCCGACGGGCTGATTGATGTAATCGGCAGAACCGGCATCGAGCTCAAGAGATTTTTCCCATATACGGCTGGTGATACTAACGAACTTTCAGACACAATTTCAACAGACAACAACTGATGACACAAAAGCTTAGACATATTTTTACGGTTATTTTAGTCGCATTATGTTTCAACTTAACCGCCGGTGACGATCTTCCCTCCCGTCCCATGCCCGCTGTATTTGTCAACGACATGGCGGAAGTAATGACTAACTCACAGAAACAAGCTCTCGAAAGACGTTTGGAACAATTGATGGATTCTACGACAGTACAACTTGTTGTTATCACAACACCGGATCTTGGCGATTACGACATCAGTGATTATGCCATTGAATTAGGCGTAAAATGGGGCGTAGGTGCAAAAGGCGAAGACAATGGGATTGTGATGGTAATAAAACCCAAAACAGCACAATCAGGGGGAAAAGCTTTTATCTCCGTAGGCTACGGCTTGGAAGAAGTGATAACCGATGCGGCATCCAAGATGATTGTCGAAAGAGAGCTAATTCCGTATTTCAAAGCAAACGATTATTACGGCGGTATAGATGCAGGAGTAACAGTATTGATAGACCTCGCCGAGAAGAAATATTCGGCAGGAGAATATGAGAGCGGCGACACACCATTAGAAAGCGTTATAGCATTGCTGATATTTCTCTTCCCTTTAATTGCAGTAATACTACTGATAATTTTCTCAAAGAAGATTAAAAAGTCCCGCGGGTCATGGGACGACTTCTCGTCAGGCTCAGGGCCTTTTAGCGGAGGTAGTTACGGCGGTGGATTCGGCGGTTTTAGCGGCGGCGGATTTAGCGGCGGCGGAGGGCGCAGTTTCGGAGGCGGCAGCTTTGGCGGAGGCGGCGCCGGCGGCTCATGGTAAATTACGTTTTTTTTCTTACTTTTGCTTTTTATAAATAATCTATTGAAATGGTATTTAGTAGTAACGTATTTTTGCTGTGTTTTTTGCCAATATTTTTATTGGCATATTTTATAACACCGCATAAATTTCGCAATTATACGCTACTGCTGTTCTCCATTGTCTTTTATGCTTTCGGAGCGCCGGAGTTTGCATTTTTACTCGTAGCCTCTACAATACTCAACTTTTACCTTGTAAAATTCATGGACAAGGCAGAAAAGCGTTTTTGGCGACGGTTCTTCTGCACCCTATCAGTAATACTAAGTTTAGGGCTCCTACTCTATTTTAAATACGCCAATTTCTTTGTCGACAACTTTAATGCGATACTCGGATTTTTAGGACGTTCATCCTTTCCCTGGGTCAAAGTTGCCCTCCCTATCGGCATATCGTTTTTCTCTTTTCAGTCGATAACATATACCATAGATACCTACAGACATGTAAACAAGCCCATGGATAATTTGGCCTATTACATGCTGTATATTATGATGTTTCCGCAACTGATTGCCGGTCCTATTATAAGATATTGTGATATTGCAGACCAGATTCGAGAACGCGATTCATATCTTGAAGACAGAATGCGGGGCTTTTACCGTTTCGTTATAGGCCTATGTAAAAAGATACTTATCGCCGACATCCTTGGAATGTATGTCGACGGCATCCTCGGGATGACAGACACACCGATATCTGCTGCCGCCATGGGAGCACTCGACAGTGGAACGGCTTGGATTGTACTTTTGAGCTATACCTTTCAACTTTATTTCGATTTCGCTGGGTATTCAGATATGGCTATCGGGTTAGGAAAAATGATCGGTTTCTCATTTCCGGAGAATTTCGACAACCCTTATGTGTCGACAAGCATTTCGGAGTTTTGGAGGCGCTGGCACATGACCTTAAGCGCATTTATTAAGAACTACCTTTACTTCCCGTTAGGTGGCAGCAGAGTAAAGACCCAAAGAAGGAAATATTTCAATCTGTGGGTCTGTTTCCTATTATCTGGGTTATGGCACGGGGCATCGTGGAATTTTGTCGTATACGGGGCAATTCAGGGTGCCTTTATTGTGATGGACAAACTCTTCCTCGTAAAATTTATGAACAAGCTGGGACGGATACCATCAGTCATTTTCACCTTTTTCATCATCGTATTAGCAAGAGTCTTCTTCAGAATAGAACAGATAGATCTTGGCTGGGTGTTCCTAAAACGTCTGTTTGCCTTTGAATTTGCCCCCATTTCCATTTACGACAACGTACAATTTTTTGTAACCATGGCTATAGCTGCTTTTTTCTCTTTTATCACCTTATCAAAATGGGGATTACGGCTGCAGGAAAAAGTATATTTTGCAAAGCTCAACAAGCGCGAGCACATTCTATTTTGGGTAGTATCTCTATTAGCTCTGTTTGTATGTATAGGAGCATTGAATGCAACCGGTTTCAGTCCGTTTATTTATTTTAGATTTTAGATTATGAGAAGAACAAAAGGCAAGCGGTTATTTTTAGTGATGTTTATCATTACTGTGCTTTTCATTTCCGCACCTGCGATCATCGGGAAATTTAAGCTCATAAGGTTCAGTGGATTAAAAGGGACAGTCGAAAAAGTACCGAAACCCGAACTCTCTTTCGCAACTTTTTATGATATGTCGTTTCAGGACAAAGCGGAAAAATATGTATCTCAGAACTTTGGGTTCAGAGAGCCTGTAATAAGATTTTACAATCAGATTATCTGGGAGCTGTTTCATAAAACCTACAACGACAAAGTATCTATCGGCAAAGAGCGGTGGTTGTATGAGCCATGGTACGTCGATGAATATTTCGGCACCATAAATTATTTAGACGACACTATAAAGCTCAGGGAAGAATTCGACAGACAATCCGACTATATATATCAGATATCGTCAATATTAAATGCCTATGAAACGAAATTAATAGTATTGATGGTACCCGGCAAGCCGCAAATTTACCCCGAGTATTTACCTGAGCACAAGGGATCACCGGATTCTGTAACTATCAGGGCCAACGACTATTACACTAAGAAATTCGAAGAATTAGGAATAGACCACATCAATTATACCGAATGGTTTGTCGAGCAGAAAGAAGCTGATTCATTCTTGTTATTTCCACAAACAGGCACTCACTGGAGCAATACCGCATCTTTATACGCGATGGACTCTTTAATAAAATATATGGAGGCTACGAGTGGCATTAACATGCACAATTTATCTATAGGAAAACTTCACGCCCGGAAGACAGCAAAGACCCCTGATGACGACCTCGAGCAATTACTAAATTTAATGCATCCTATAAAAAAAGACGCGATATTATATGCTGACGTTGATGTCATAAGTGATTCTACAGCATATCGTCCCAACATATTAGTCATAGGGGATTCGTATTTTTGGAACATGGACTACAGCGTTCCTTTAGACGAGCTATTTAACAGGCATCCTTTCTGGTATTATAACAGCAAGGTGTATTTTGATGAGAACCATACCAGCGTAAAAGATTTAAATATGGTAGAAGAGTTGATACGATCAGATTTTGTCATTCTACTGTTTTCGGCATACCCAATGTATTATTTCAGTTGCAACTTTGCCCACAATGCCTTATTAAAGCTTTACGTCTCCCCTGAAACGATTGACTCATTAATTGAAGAAAAGGCAAAATCCATAAGAAAACAGCCCAAATACATGGATTTCATTATAGAGAAGGCTGCAAAGTCAAATTCTTCTATTGAGAGTGCTATATATAATGATGCCAAATATCTTGTTTTCAAGAACCCTGAAAATATTTATACAGAGTTAAAAAACAGAAACATTCCTCAAAGGCACAGTAGCGATGTAGATAAATATTATTATCTCTATAAGGATCCTCATTCAGAGAGTTACATTCGTAACAGAGACAGCTACGGAGATTATATTATTCCTGATATGGAAACACGAATTGAAGAGGTCATTAAATCGATGAAGCGCAATCCCGAATGGATGAATACGTTGCAGGAAAAAGCGCGCCGAGATAACATTTCATTAGAAGAAGCCATGTATCAAGATGCAAAATGGATAATTAAAAAACGGAACAAACAATAAACATATTAGAAGCATGAAGCGATTTATTATTTTAATAACATTATTATTCTCAACAACGGCATTATTTTGCCAAGAAGATATTTCCGGTTTATGGGAATCACACGACGGTGCAGGGAATAGAACGGGCGAGATAAAGCTGTATATGAAAGACGGCTTATTATATGGAACGATAACAAAGGCGTATCATCCCAAGACGGGAGAAGAAATCTCTGACATGATATGTGAAGGCTGCCGCGACAAGTATAATGGACAGAACATAATAGGGATGACTTTAGTCTGCGGTTTAGAGTACGACTGTAATAAAGAGGCTTATTGCGGGCACAGTGCTTGTTTTGCTCCGGAAAAGAACATGATAGCCAACTGCAAAATATGGCTCGACAAGGAAGATCACGACATATTATACCTGCGAGGATATCTCGGCATCTTGTTTGAAACACAGAAATGGTACAGGCTGCGACGATAGCGACAGCTATGCCATTTCACCGCGCATAGAAACGGATAGTTTAGTTTTTACTTCTTCCAGCGAGTATTCTTTTCCAAAGAGGAACATCATCTTAGCTATCGCAGCTTCGGTAGTAATATCTTTTCCGCCGATTACGCCGGTTTCGGCGAGTTTAAGACCGGTAGCATACAATTCGGTATTTACGCCACCCTCTTTACATTGTGAAACGTTAAAAATAATAACGTTTCTATTTATTGCTTCCTGCATCTCATCCAAAAACCAGTCGGCAGTAGGCGCATTACCCGCGCCAAAAGTCTCAAGGATAGCTCCCTTTAAATTAGGGATATTAAGAATAGTATGCACAACATTTCGTGTAATTCCGGGAAACAATTTCAGTATAGCAATATTATCGTCGAGTTGGGTATTAACCTTCAGTCTCTTAAAATTGGGCTTTTGTATATACTGGTAGTTATATTTTACTTCGATTCCTACTTCAGCCAATGAAGGATAATTACCTGACATAAAGGCGTTAAAGTTT
>JAQVPY010000096.1 GCA_028701815.1 Bacteroidales bacterium
TCCGGCTTACGGGTTAAGATGAGGTTTGATTAGAATTTCTCACTTCTTCTGCGTATTCGGAAGGGGTTTTTCCTGTAAACTTCTTAAAGATGGTATTAAATGTTGACTTTGAGTTGAACCCCGAGTCATAGGCGATAGACATAATAGTAAGTTTATCGTTCTTCCTGTTGGCTATTCTTGATTTAAACTCGTTGATTCTGTATTCGTTTACAAAAGAATAGAAATTCTTCTTAAGGATTACGTTGAGGGCTTGAGTGATATAGTGTTTAGGGTATCCTGTTTCCCGAGCCACATCTTGCAGACACAGATCGTTTTTAAGATACAATTTTTGTTTTTCCATTAGGGAGACGGTCTTTTCGGCGCACCGCGTAAGAGTATCTGTAGGTATTGTGGCCTGTACTCCACTTTCTTTGTTGTCGCCTTCCGGAAAATTATTTTTGGATTCGGAAAAGAGTTCCGGTTGTTGTATCATATAATAAATCAGTGACAGGCAGAAAATCGTGCATCCGATAGCGGTAAAGTTATTCGTGTCGAAAGTATCGTTTCCGGAGATAATACTCGAGAGTCCTGTTATAGCTTGCAAAATATATGTAATGAAAAAAAGGAATGTCAGAAGTTTAAACCAGTACAGCAATCGTTCCGACAACTCGAAAGAGTACAGGTCTTCAATATTCTTCTTGGCGAGAGTAATACATGACAGGTTGGCGACAGAATATCCGATAACGGAGACGTAGGTCAGAGAATAATATACGATATAGAAGGCCTTATGAGATGTCAGACCATTAAAGAACTGGGCTCTAAAAGAAGACGTCTCGCCTTTAAATACGAGTGATATACCTAAGAATACAAGGAAGGGGATAAAATGAATGATGTTAGTCATTGAGAGAGTCTTAATTCTCATCAGGGTAGCTCTCAGATATAGCAGAATAAGCGGTCCGTAAGCGAAAATAAAGAAATTTATCGGCAGGCGGTTTGCCATCATCTCCGGATATTGGACCTTCATAAGCTCTGTCCACAGGTCGATGATAATAACGAACAGCAGGACTGTCAGTAAAGAAGAAGAGGAGCTTTTATTTTTCTTCAGCAGAAAGAGTATAAAAGTAAATATGGCTTGAGTAAAAGCGATATAATAAAGGATTAATTTAGCCATAAGTGAATTTGTTTTTGCAAAGATAAAGAGTTTTATCGAAAAAAATGGAAAAATCAAAATCTTTGTTTACCTTTGCCGATTATGAAAAAACTGTTAAGTATAATACTGCTGGTGCTCGTTTCTTTTTTGTATTCGGAGAGAGGCGTCGCACAGAATTATGATGTAGACATATCAAAAGACATCATTAATATCCCTTATATAAGTTTTTCGTATGCTTATCAATTTCCGCTTTTTGACATGGCTGATAGGTTCGGGTCGAATTCGGCCATCGGGGTAGGTTTCACCTGGAAGACAAATAAAAATTTGATTTTCGGATTAGACTGGAGTTTTATGTTCAGCGGCAATGTCGACAGTAAAGACACTTTATTGCAGGCCATGACAACGACAGACGGGCTTATAATAAGTCAGTCGGGCTTAGAAGCTCTTGTCTCCATTTATGAAAGAGGCAATTTGATTCTTTTCAAAGGTGGAAAACTTTTTCCGAAGTGGGGACCAAATGAAAACTGCGGATTATTTGTAACCGGCGGATTGGGATTGCTGATGCATAAGATCAAGATAGAAGTTTATGGGGAAGACACTCCACAACTCAATGCGGACTATAGAAAAGGCTATGATCGTTTTTCTATAGGACCTGCAGCCGGAGTTAATGCCGGGTATATGTTTGTTTCCAACAACGGAAAGATCAATTTTAAGGCGGAGTTAGAGTGCTATTATGGATTGACACACAGTATAAGACCCTATAATTTTGACACTATGTCGAAAGATATAGGGTTCAAAAACGACTTTTTAATAGGATTGAAAGTTTCTTGGCTAATCCCATTTTATCCGAGAAAGCCGCAGGAATATTATTTTGAATAAATAAAAATACAAACAATACGGCGTGTACAATCTTTTCATCTTTTTATATTATCTTTCAGTATGTTTCTGCTGTATTTTCAGTGAGAAGGCGAGGGAATGGGTGCGAGGTCGCAAGCATATTTTCAAGAATTTAAAGAAGATAGACCATGGGGAAGGTGTGATCTGGTTTCACTGTGCCTCTTTGGGGGAATATGAACAGGGCCTGCCTGTAATTATCAAAACAAAAGAAAAATATCCGAACCATAAGATCCTTCTAACTTTTTTCTCCCCCTCGGGATATAAAAACTATAAGCCGATACCTCAGATAGATTATGTTTATTACATGCCGTTAGACATTATTATAAATGCTTACCGGTTTGTAAATATCGTGAGGCCGGTGTTTACCGTCTTCGTCAAATATGAGTTTTGGTATAATACGATATGGGTGCTCAAAGAAGCGAATATACCCATAATATATATATCGTGCAATTTCAGGAAGACGCAATATTTTTTCAAGTGGTTCGGCGGCTGGTTCCGTCAGCGGCTTAGAAAAGTTGCCCACTATTTTGTTCAAAACGAAGAGTCTAAACGTCTTTTGGAGAGCATCAGAATAAAAAATGTAACAATAACGGGAGACACCCGTTTCGACAGGGTGAAAGAGATAGCCGATTTAGAATATCATGATCCGGTGGTTGAAAAATTTATCTCAGGCTATAAAGTGTTTCTTGCAGGAAGCACGTGGCAGCCCGACGAAATCCTGATAAAAAAATCTTTAAACGGCTTCTCGGATTACAAATTTGTGATAGTCCCACATGAAGTCAAACAGGATAATATTGACAGGATCCGACATCTTTTTAATGATGAATGCGTGCTGTATTCGAAACTTTCCGAAGAGGGAACAGGCTATGAAAGCCATATACTGATAATCGACTGTATAGGAAAATTGTCGAGACTGTACAGATATTCTAATATCGCCTATGTCGGCGGTGGTTTCGGCAAGGGAATACACAATATTCTTGAGGCGGCGGTATATGACATCCCCGTAATTTTCGGTCCGAAATACTTAAATTATAATGAGGCAAAAGACCTTTTACGCGTTCATGGCGGTTTTACCGTAAAAAATCCCGAAGAATTAATGACGGTAATTAAGGAATTAAGCAACGATCAAAACTACGAAAAGGCTTGTACTGCTTGTGGGAAATTCGTTACGGCCAATGTGGGGGCTACACAAAAAATCATCTCCAAAATCAACACCTTATAAAAGTTTTCAACATTTGTTAAAAAATTTTTATTTTTTTTTATATTTTAACAAATTAATTGTATATTTGCATGATGAATAATAATGCGTCTTTGTGCACTTTTGTGTACGTATGTAAGCATTATATAATATTGATAAAGAAAATAAAAAATATTAAAAACTAATAAATTTCTAATTATGAGAAAATTTCTATTCTTTTTGAGTTTTGCATGCTTAATTCCATTATTTACGCATGCACAAAATTCTGTGGCGCGAGAAGTTGCAGGATTTGGACAGAAGAATCTCGCTGTAGAGACAACTGCAGCATCTGAGATTAATTCGGATTTAAGCTCTATTAAACCAAGTTCTGTTGTTTACACAGACAACACAAAGGACGGTTGGATTACATGGGCCGGTGAATCTGTGTATCATTTGTTTGGCATGGGCGCTGTACAGGCAGGTATCTATGCACGCTTTGAAGCAACAGATTTAGCTTCTTATGCGGGACAAAATTTAACGCAGATCAAATTTAATCCTTATAATCATTCTTCCTTGCCGACACAACTAAATTCATGTAGTGTCAGGGTTTATGTCGGAGGCTCTTATTCAGGTACCACATATACTCCCGGTACATTAGTCGTAGACCAGGCTGTTACTGATTATACCTTGTCAGCAACGAATGTTGTTACCCTCGATACTCCTGTTCCTATAACCGGAACTGAAGAAATCTGGTTCGGAGTTTTTTATGATGTTACTCAAGGGTATGTCTTTTCAGCAAGTCAAACTACAGAATCAACCTGTATCGAAGGGAAATCGAACTTAATTAACTATTATTATGCAGGTGGAACCACTTATGATCTTTGGGGAACCTCTTCGACAATGTTTACTACTGCGTATTACTTTAACTGGTGGCTGGCAGCATATACGGAAACAGAACAGCTTCCTTGTGAGCCATTGACATCTTTGCCTTATACACAAGGATTTGAAGGTGATTTTCCTACTGAATGCTGGACGATGGTCTATGGTGACGGCGCAGGTGCATCAAATCCGATGTCTCATAATGATCTTCAGGCATACGAAGGCACCTATAGCTTCCGCTTTTCTTCATTTAATACCACAAGTGATTATAATCAATATTTAATTTCTCCGGAAATAGCTGATGGCGCTACAGATCTTAATGTGTCTTTTTATTCATATAGCCCGTATTACGGTAGTGAATATCTCTCAGTAGGGTATTCGATGACCGGTACTGATGTTGCTGATTTTACTTGGGGCGACCCATTTGAAGTATCCACAACGGCTTGGACCTTGACAGAAACAGCTATACCGGATGGCGCAAAATATGTGGCAATACATTATGATGCTAATTGGATGTATTATACCTTTGTCGATGCTTTTACTTTGAGCGGAACCGTACCCGGCGGCGGCTGTAATGATGTAGTCATCACCGTAGGTGAAGGAACAACGGGAACATATTTTCTCCCTTGTAATACTTTCTACAAATATTCTTATGTACAGCAGATATACACTGCTGACGAAATGGAAGTTTCTGACGCGGGTCAAATAAGCACTGTGGCATTCCAATATATTTATTCAACGGCTCAGACCAAAAACCCTGTATCAATTTATATGGGTAATACCGACAAAGAAAACTTTACTTCAAATACCGATTGGGTCTCTGTTGGTGACATGCAACTCGTTTATTCGGGAAGTGTTACTTTTGACAATACGGGAACTGACAATTGGGTAACAATTACTTTTGATACTCCTTTCGACTATGAAGGCGGAAATGTTGTTGTTGCTTTCTTGAATAACAACGGAGCTTATACTACCGGTTCAAATAATACTTTCTATTGCCATACCAATCCCGGCAACAGAGTCCTTTATTATAGAGTCGACGGCTCTTCTCCTATCAACCCTGCAACTCCCCCTTCAGCGAGCTCCTATACTTACGGTTATCGTAACAATATCAAATTTGACGCTTGCCTGAGTTCTGCTCCTATCCTCTGCCCGAAACCTGATGATATCCTCGTCTCAAATATCGGTGAAAATTCTGCTGAAATCAGCTGGACTGAAACCGGCAGCGCTACAGAATGGAATATTGAACTCCTTCTCGAAGGACAAGTTCAGGGTGAAGGTACAATCTATAGTGTTTCCAATACTCCTTCTTTTACATTAACAGAGCTGGATCCAAACACTGATTATACAGTATATGTTCAGGCTAACTGCGGCGGAAGCAATGGTACAAGTGAATGGAAAGGTCCAAAGAGCTTTACTACATTGTGCTCTGCTTTCTATCTTCCTTTCTCAGAAGGATTTGAAGCCGGCGAATTTTCAAACTGCTGGTCTCAGGAATACGTTTCCGGAACACACGCCTGGATTGTAAGGACAAATGCAAGCAACCCGTCAGCTCCTCACTCAGGAAATTACAACGCTGCTTATGCTCACTCCTCTACAGGTTCAAAAACAAAACTCGTTTCTCCGAAATTTGACCTTTCCGGAAATGCAAACGCTAACATGTTATTCTGGCACGCTCAGAAAGTTTGGACAGGTGACCAGGATGAATTAAGAGTTTATTACAAAAATGCTCCTGACGGTGAATGGACAATGATTGCGGAATATACAGAAAGTATTCCGGAATGGACACAGGAAGCAATCACCCTTCCAAACCTTACCTCTACTTATTGGATCGCTTTCGAAGGTCTTGACGATTACGGCTACGGCGTTGTTCTCGATGACATCTATATTTATGAACCTGTCTATACACAAATTGCTGGTAATGTTACTTATTTAGGTAACGGCGTTGCAGGTGCTGAGGTTTATTTGGATGGTGAAATTATGGACTATACCGCTACAACTGATGCCAACGGACTTTATACCATGTTGATCGAAGCTGCTACTTATACAGTAACCGCTTCCGCAGAAGGCTATAACGAAACTGTCATCGAAGGTTATGAGGCTGTTTCTCCTATCTGCTTATTAAATATCGAACTTACCGCTCCTATTTTGGCAATTACCCCCGCAGAAATAGTTGTAAGAACTACTTACGGAACCGATGGCTATGCTGCTGTTCGTTTAACCAATGAAGGTAACGGCCCCGGCTCATGGCGTATGGTTAAAGATTATCTTGATAAATCAATTAATAATATTAACGGAGTTACTATCTCAAATACTCCTAACAACATCTCCTATCCTGCAGCTGTCGACGGCTCTCCTTATACCTCTATAATAGAGGGGGGCAATAATAGCAAAGCAGCTTGGGATCTTGTTAATTCCTTTACTGCTACCGCAGGTGGTATGCAGGGCGTCGCTACAGACGGTGAATATGTCTACCTCACAAGTTGGCAGGCTTCCCCGACAGCAGGCTGGAGCTTTGAAAAATATGACCTCGACCTTAATTTCGTTGAAGGTTTTAGTATATCTGGCGTTGCACAACTCCGTGACTTAACTTATGACGGAACTTATTTCTATGGTGGCTCGGGCAGCACATTATATTGCCTCGACCTTGCTAACCAGACACTCGTAAGTTCTGTTTCTACAGGCGTGGGAACAATCCGTCACTGCACTTATGACCCTGCAAACGATGGTTTCTGGGTTGGTAACTGGACAGACCTATACCTTATTAACCGTGCAGGCACCGTTCAATTTACAGGTCCCGCTCCTGCAAGTGCTTACGGCTCAGGTTATGACTATATCACTGAAGGCGGTCCGTATTTGTTACTGTTCTGCCAGCCAAACAGCAATGCTGTGGTTTATCAGTATGATATCGCTAATAACGTAATCACAGGTCAAATCTTCGACTTCGCTTCTATGCCAGGCTATAATGCAAGTATCTCCGGCGGTGCTTTCGTAGGCGCTTACGGCGATAAAGTTTGCTTCTTCGGAAATTTGCAACAAGCTCCTAACCTTATTGGTATCTATGAACTTGGCGATGTCCCCGTTGATGGATGGTTAAGCTCTGAAATTACAAGCGGAACTCTTGAAGCAGGCGAAAGTGTCGACATCCTCTTCAGAATGGACGGCCTCTGGGCTGAAGAAGGCGAATTCCACGCTAACGTATATTTCAACCCGACACCTAACTCCGGCGCAGTAGTTCTTCCTGTTACCTTTATAATAGGACCTTCCGCTTGCCCGATGCCTATCGATCTTACTGCCGAACTTAAAGGCCAATATCTCTATGAAGACCTTAATGATGTTGTTCTTCATTGGGGAATCGAAGCTTCCGGAAGCGGTACTTTAGAACCGGTTTTGGAAGAAACATTCGAAGCAGGCGCTATTCCTGACGGATGGACGATTCTTGATGAAGACGGCGACGGTTATTTTTGGAATGCCGAATACGGTTATGGCCTATTTGTAGGTCATACAGGCGAATGTATCTCCTCAGCTTCTTATATTAATAATGCTGGAGCTCTTACTCCGGATAACTGGTTAATCACTCCGCAAATTGCTCTTGATGGCGGTAATGTAAATTACTGGGTTAATGCTCAAGATGCATCTTATGCTTATGAACATTATGGCGTATATATTTCTACCACCGGAACAGATCCTGACGACTTTACTCTGTTGTTCGAAGAAACAATGACAGCTAAGGGTGACAAATATGTAGGTGAAAGAGGGTCAAGAGATCAAGGTGCTTGGTATGAAAGAACTATCGATCTAACAGGCATTACAGGCAATGTTTATATCGCATTCCGTCACTTCAACTGTACAGACGCTTTCTGGTTGAAT
>JAQVPY010000097.1 GCA_028701815.1 Bacteroidales bacterium
GACGGATTTTTGACCACGCCTCGTCTTTCCTGTATATATTATCATTAAGCTCGACAAAAACATAAACAATATTATTCTGTGTATATGAATATGTCTTCTTCTTGTCAACCTCCTGATAGGTAAACAGGAAATCTTCGAGAGGCTTGGTAAGCTGTGCCTCGACTTCCGTAGAGGTCGCCCCGGGATAAACACCCACTATAACGCCCTGTCTTATGGTAAATTCGGGGAACTCCTGCTTGTTCATCTTGACAAGCCCAAAAATTCCGAAAGCGACAAGCAGACACACTACAAGAATGATGACGCTATTATGTCGCATCATTTCGGCTATGATGCCTCCACTCGGTTTTTTCATTGCACAATAACTTTAGATCCTTCCCCTATTTTCAAAAAACCTGACGATATTACTTTGGTACCATCAGAGAGTCCACTCATTACACATACGCCGTTATCCACTATCTCGCCAATGACAATCTGCCTCCTCGCAGCTACATTGTTCTCTTCTATCCACACATAACATTTCCCCGAGCGGTCAAGCTGAATACAGTTTAACGGAACCACCACACACGATTTATCGCCCTCAAAGGCAAGCCTTACATTGCAAATCATTCCGGGCAGAGGCAAATCACGTGTAGAATCAAAACTTACCTTTACAGTATATGTATGCGACATGGCATCGCCGATAATTCCTTTTTCTACAACCTTGCCGTCAAATTTGGCGTCATCCATTGCAGAAACGCTGATAACACCCTTCTGACCACCCTTAATCCTGAAAATCTCTTTTTCCGGCACGGAAATCACCGCCATAACATCATGTAAATCGATTATTTCCATAACAGACTGATAAGGCAACACATTCATCCCGACCTTCGCCGCTATAGAATTTATCGTTCCCGAAATGGGAGCATACAAATCAGTCTTCTTCAAGTTGTTCTGTGCTATCTCCGCAAGCGACTTTGCCTGAAGAAGACTGGCAACTATTTCCTGCCATTTGATCTCTGACAAACTTCCGTTGTCATAAACCTTTTTGGCCCTGTCGTAAGCATCTTGCGCTCTGTCATAAGTCGCCTTGGCCGCATTATACGTATTCTGCGCATTCGACTTGTCAACCGATGCCAACAAATCACCTTCGTTGACACGCTGTCCATCACGGCAATATATCTTGACAATGTTGCCACCCGTTTCAAAACTCAAAATCGAAGACCTCGACTTTTCTATCTTTCCCACATAATTCAAGGAGTCAACAATGGTATGCATCTCGGTCACAAGCACCTTTACCGGCACCGGGGCCTTAACACTACTCTGTTGATCCTGCACGTGCTGGCAAGACAAAAGCAATAAGGAAAAGGCAATAAAAAGCAAATAAACTCTTTTCATGACAATTAATTTTTATTTCTTGTAGCAACAGTTGAAACATCCGAGTCGACAATACGTCCTACCACTTCGGTAGCTGTTGACCTATCCTTTATCAAATCGCCCGAATAAACTTCGTTGAAGATAATTTTGTCGCCATACATCACACCGGTAATCGCCGACTTAATCTCTATCAGATATAGTGTGGTATCTATGTATAACTGACGGGTAATACTAATCGTATCCAAGCCTATAGCATTATCTGTGACTTGCGCATAAGCAGTATAGATATCCCCGTTTAGGACATCTTTTATCACAAGAACTCGGTCTTTTTCATCCACGTCCATGATATCAAGTTGCCCGATTTCATTCGTCAACTCAATATCCATTACCGACGACGTCTCTTCCATCTCGACAGTAATTGTCCCCGTAGTTTTAAACGTATAGTCGCCTGTGAATTTTTTAGAATAATTTTTTTCGCATGATGTCAATAAGAAAAGAGGCAAAATGCACACAATGATAATTTGTAATTTTTTCATACGATATTAGTTTTTCGGTCAGTTATTTTATAAAGGTGAGAGCCTGAACGACATTAACGAGCAGTGACTCGAATGTCGGCGCATAATACCTATAATTTCCTTTAATAAAGAAGGGCACTTCGAGACCTTTTAAGATCATAACGACAATATCCACAAAAGCGGAAGTCTCGATATTATTGGCAATATGTCCGTTATTTTTCCCTGAGGTCATGATAGTAGTAAGCTGTTCACGTTCCCACAGGTCGAAATTCCTTCGCGCCTCTTTCAGCATGTCACATTCCTGGGTAAGATCAAAATTCTTAATAAATTCATCTTTCAGTGCCTGATGATAAATAAAAGCGGTATTTAAGAATTCCATTCGACGATACAGATACTGTGCCATTTTTTCAGGCTCTATAATAGTAGTATCGTTGATTACAGGCATAAGCGTCGCTTTTAGCTTATCGAGTTCCTCGGTGACAACCGTTTTGAATAATTCTTCCTTGCTGGAGAAGTGATAATAGATAGAACCTTTAGCCTTATGGGCACTTTTGGCAATATCTTCCATTGAAGTTTTCTCGAATCCGAATTTTTGAAACAATTTGCTTGCTATTTCAATGATTTTAGCACGCGTTTCGTCAATTTTTGCCATTTTATATACGTTTTAAACCGGTTTTGTTTTTGCGTACAAAAATAGACAAAAGATTAATAGTATAACTTTTTTTTATACTATTTAACAATATTTATTAAAAGAAATGAGGATTAGACGTTAAAACGGATATGGATTATGTCGCCGTCTTCCATCACATAGGTTTTGCCTTCGATAAAGAGTTTGCCTTTTTCCTTGCAGGCCACTTCGCTTTTAAGGGTAATAAAGTCGTCATAATGCATAACCTCGGCACGAATGAAGCCTCTTTCGAGGTCGCTGTGAATTACGCCGGCGGCCTGTGGCGCGGTAGTACCCTTAGTGATAGTCCATGCTTTTACTTCCATTGGACCCGCGGTAAAGAACGACTGCAGGTTAAGCATGTCGTAAGCTGTTCTTATCATCCTGTTTACACCCGGCTCCGTAAGACCGGCATCTTCAAGAAACATTGCACGGTCGCCGTCATCTTCGAGGTCGGCAATCTCTGCTTCGAGCTTTCCTGCAACTATTAAGATTTCAACATTTTTGTCTTTAAAAGCCTCTTTCACGGCATCGGAATATTTATTTCCGTTCACGGCCGATTCGTCGTCAACATTACAGACGTACATCACCGGCTTTTCAGTAAGCAGCAGCATATCTCTTACATATTTATCATGGAGTTCCCTGTCGACAACCACATCACGTGCGTTACCTAAATTTCCGAGAACGTCCGCATATTTCTGCAACACTTCCATTCCCTGCTTAGCATCTTTATCTCCAGCTGATTTTGCCGCCTTTTCAAGCCGCTGAATTTTTCTTTCCACGAGTTCAAGGTCGCGCACCTGCAACTCGAAATCCACAAGTTCTATATCTCTCACGGGATTAATAGACCCTTCCACATGAGCAAGGTTCTCATCATCAAAACATCTCAGCACATGAATGAGAGCATCCGTCTGCTGTACGTCGGCAAGAAACTTGTTTCCCACGCCTTCTCCCTTACTCGCACCTTTTGCCAAACCCGGAAGGTCGACAATCTCGACAGTAGCCGGAACAATCTTAGCGGAATGAATATATTTATCTATCTCGTACAGCCTTTGGTCGGGGACATCAATCATCCCGATATTGGATTTAGTTGCGCTGAAAGCGAAATTCGTTATCTCGGCTTTACTTTTTGAAATACAGTTGAATATCGTTGTTTTTCCCGTATTGGTCAAACCAATAACTCCACATTTTAATCCCATAATAAAAATTTTTACAAAGTTATAAGAATTATTGAAAATAAAAAAAGATATTTGCAATGATAAATCTCAAAAGAACGTATGAATGATATTGTCAGTTTTTAAAAGGGCTTTCCTTCCTATCATATTGCTGCTACTGTCAACACCTTCTTTTGCACAAATGAGGCTCATTAAAACAGTCGTTGACTGTAAATCGCTGCACCCCCTTCCATTTTGCAATGTCGCCATTCAGGGCTCGTCAAAGGGGACTATGACAAACGCGGACGGGGTTTTTATTTTGACGGCAAATGAAAACGATAGTATAGCCTTCTCATACGTCGGTTACAAAAAACAATCTTTTGCCGCAGCAGACTTGTATCAACAGGATATGATATGCCTGACACCATCTGATATTGTATTAGATGAAATTGTCATCAGCCCAGATGATAACTTTTTGTATGACATTGTCAACAACTGCAGAAAAAACCTCATCACCCAATCAAAGGTCAATCGCTCAAAAGTTTATTATAGCGCCACAACATTTGTTAATGATGATGCCGTGGAATTTTTGGACTGCTATTTTAACGGATCGGTATATGGAAGTTATACCTATGATTTGTTTTTAAAGAACGGCCGTTTTACCTTACACGACATGGATCATGGAGAAGGATTGTTTATGAGTTTTAATCTGTCTCACCTTTTTTCAATGATTAATATTCCGAATACAGCCGAAAACATGCCAGTGTTTATATTGCAGATGGCAAAAAAAGAAGCGAAGAAAAATTACGTTCTTTCTTTAGAAACAGTTGATCCTCAAACATATAAAATAAATTTCTCGCCTATAATAAACAGCAGTTTCTTATTTTCCGGATCAATATGGATTGACAAAAACAACTTTGTTCTCAAAAAGTTATCTTTAACAATAAACGACACGTCGTTTCACCCGTTCCGCCCTTTCGGTCCTGGAAATATATCCAACGTTTCAATGGAAATAACACAAACATACAACGTAGTTAATAAAGGCCCTAAATTAGCTCTCACCACCATACATTATTCCTGTGACAGGACACTGTATCGCCAAGATATGGATAATTATAGTGACACGCTTAATTATAACATGAAAAGTGATTTACTGCTTTATAATTTTGATTATAACAATTTGTTCATTTTGCCGTATTTTGATTATGATGTTGATTTAAACGATTATATGAAAATGTCAATCATACCATATAATGAGGTCTTTTGGAGCAATCCGCCGTTACCTTTAACCGATAAACAAAAACGTGATGTCGCCGACATTAACAATACAGGCATTTTGTCTATTGACAACTTTAATAAATCTTTTGATACGGACGGTTATGGCGACAATTTCATTTTTTCGGATTCACTAAAATACGGTAGAGGCGGTAATAGCAGCGGACTTTTTGAAACTCCTTATTTTTTCTGGTCAAAAAACGAGCGTCTTATTCTTGACAATTATCGTGTTTTAGCTGATATTCAGAAATTTGATACAAGTACAAAAGAAGAAGTACGCCCGGAATCAGTTAATGGTGGAGGTAACGAAGAGCATAAAGGTAAAGCATTTTCTGCTGAAGAAGACAGGTTTTTATTTTATGCGCAGATATTACTGGATGTTAATTATATAAATGATTCTTTATACTGTAAAAGCTATACAGTATTAGATGCCGCAGAATCATACTGGCACCTTGTACCCGATTCAACTTCTAACGTATTTATTAACATATTGTTTGACTTATGTGAAATAGAGCGTATAAAAATGCAGAAACAGTTATCCGAGCGCAACTATTCTCCGCAGGAGATAGAAAAAATTTATTATCGGACTAAAACGCGCATGAATAAAACTCTTAAGGAATATATTGAGAAAACAAGAAAAGGTGAAGACCTGTCTGAATTGGAAAAATATAATAGCTACATCCGTGATACTCTTGGTATTGACAACATAAAATTGTTTAATAACTCCCCAAATTAGGACGGTAAGAGAAAGTGTTAAATACGGAAACGGTTATCTAAACACTTTTACAGTGGGGGAGGCTCTTAAACATACATGCAGAAACAGAAATTTTTCTAAAAAAATCGCGTTTTCATAAAAGATTATTATCTTTGCAGCGGGTAAGTCTTATACGACCAGCTCCCACTGAACTCCCCCAGATTCGGAAGAAAGCAAGGGTAGGTGGTCGTAGCGGTGCGATATAAGTAGCTTACCCTTTTTTATGCGATTCGCCTATGCTGCTGAAAATTTACCCGGAAAATCCGAACCCGAAACACCTGAAAATAGTCAACGAATGCCTGTTGGATGGCGGTGTTATCATCTACCCTACCGATACTATCTATGGGCTCGGCTGCGACCTGTATCATATAAAATCCGTCAACAGAATCGCTAAAATTAAAGGTATCTCCCCCGAGAAAACCGACTTTTCACTGATATGCTACGATTTGAGTAATCTCTCCGACTTCTCGAAGCCTATACCTAACAACATGTTTAAAATGATGAAAAACAACCTCCCGGGTCCCTTTACTTTCATCCTTGACGCTAACAACAACGTTCCGAACATCTTTAAATCAAAAAAGAAAACAGTCGGTATCCGCGTCCCCGACAATAATATCATCAGAGAAATCGTCCGCGAACTCGGGAACCCTATCATCACCACCTCAATTAAAGACGACGACGAAATAATCGAATATACTACCGACCCCGAACTTATTTATGAGAGATACTGCGACTATGTGGATATCGTTATTGACGGCGGGTACGGCGACAACGAACCTTCTACCGTAGTCGACTGTACAGGCGATGACCCCACTATCATCCGTGAGGGAAAAGGAATTTTGAATTTTTAAGCATTTCGAAAAATTATATTAACTTTGTAATTTATATTAAATATTATCTTTATGGACAAATGGAAAAATAGATTGATGTATGGCGGAATAGCCGGAGGTATTTTATTTCTGTATTATCTTACGGTTAATGTCTTACTCGATATTGACTTCTCTAATAAATTCATCAACTTTATACAGTTTTTGCCTGTTATCACCCTCCTCGTTTTTTCAATGGTTAAGGGGACTAAAAAGTATTTTGGGGACAACAACATCTCGTATAGCGAGGCTTTCAAACACGGTTTTTTTATCTGCTGTATAGCATATTTTATCGGGCACCTCGCCGATTGGATTAAAATGTCTTTCCTCGGCGGAAGAGAAGAAGCGGGCGAGTCTCTATATAATATGCTTTACGATACTCAAGGCTACGAAATAGCTGAACAGAGCTCGGAAATAATACAGCTGTTTACGACACCCCTCTCGCTGCTGCTCTACCTTTTTATCTCCGCTATTGTCACAAGTATTATCGTAGCTGTTATTGTTGCAGCTTTCACTAAAAAGGAAAACCCGTTTTAATATGCAAATCTCTATTGTAATTCCTCTATATAATGAGGACGAATCATTGAAAGAACTTCACGAGTGGATAAAAAGAGTGATGACCGAGAATAACTTCTCCTACGAAATTATTTTCGTGGACGACGGAAGTAGCGACAAATCATGGCAGATTATCAACTCCCTGAAGCAAGAAAATGAAAATGTTAAAGGCATAAAATTCAGAAGAAACTACGGCAAATCAGCCGCCTTGAACGAAGGATTTAAAACAGCTACGGGGGACGTCGTGTTTACTATGGACGCCGATATGCAGGACAGCCCCGATGAATTGCCCGAAATGTATAGAATGATCGTGGAAGACGGCTACGACATCGTCTCCGGATGGAAAAAAGTACGCCACGACCCTTTCATCAAAAAGATAACATCCAAATTCTATAACAGAGTCACACGCTGCGCCTCCAAAATTAAGATCCACGACTTCAACTGCGGACTGAAAGCATATAAAAATGAAGTGGTTAAAGAAATAGAAATTTACGGCGAAATGCACAGATATATTCCCCTGATAGCTAAAAAGGCAGGGTTCAAGAAAATCGGCGAAAAAGTCGTCTGCCACAGAGCAAGGAAATACGGCACATCCAAATTCGGACTCAATAGATTCATTAACGGTTTTCTCGATTTAATAACTATCACCTTTATGAACAAATACGGCAAAAGCCCTATGCACTTCTTCGGGGTTATAGGCTTTCTCACATTTCTTGCGGGCCTTGTTATTGCCATTGTTCTGATAATTAAAAAATTCGCCTTCCACGCTTACGGCATGACCTCGCGCCCGATGTT
>JAQVPY010000098.1 GCA_028701815.1 Bacteroidales bacterium
TCGGTAATAAGTATAAACTTACCCTTTGTAATTCTGTCGCCTCGGGATATTATTGTATTATTAGAAAAGGCCATAACACCCTTTCTCTTGATAGCATAGACAAAATCGAGAGCCGAATGCACGAAATAGTCGAAGAAAATCTCCCGATAATAAGAAAAGAAATTCCTACCGACGACGCTATTGAGCTGTTCGAAAAGCAAGGATTATATGCCAAAACGAAACTGCTCAGGTCGCGAGGTTTAATGTACACCTCTGTTTATTATCTCGGGGATATAGTCGATTATTTTTATGGCTATCTTGCACCTTCTACAGGATTTATTAAAGTCTTTGACATCTTTCCGTATAATAACGGAGTCATTATTTCTGTTCCGGAACCTAAGACCGACTTTAAGACGGTCAAGCCCTTTGTTAATCAAGATAAGATGATGAGTAATTTTGCTGCCTATAACCGTTGGCAGGAGACTTTTGATTTTGATAACATAGGAGATTTGAATGATGCTATTGCCAATGGACAGATCGGAAATATCATAAAGATAGCAGAAGCCAATCAGGAGGTAAGAATTCATTATGCAGCCGATCAGATAAGAAAACAGAGTAAAAAGATTAAAATAATATTGCTTGCCGGACCTTCGTCGTCAGGGAAAACAACTTCTGCACAACGTCTGGCTATTCATCTGCAAGTGCTCGGAATACGCTGCGTTAAACTTTCACTCGACGACTATTTTGTTGACAGAGAGGTTACTCCGCGAGATGAAAATGGCGACTATGATTTCGAGGCACTGGAAGCTATCGACATTAAATTTTTTAATAAACAACTGTTGGAATTGCTTGACGGTAAGGAAATTCAGATTCCGAAGTTCGACTTTAAAACCGGGAAACGCTTTTTCGACGGGGAGAAGTTATCGATAGATAATAATGAGATGGTGGTTATAGAAGGCATTCATGGTCTAAACCCGCAACTTACTCCATATATTGATCCCAAATATATCTACAAGATTTATGTCTCAGCTCTTACGACGATATCTATTGACGGACATAATATTATTCCGACAACAGATAACAGACTTATAAGGAGGATTGTTCGCGACAGCAGGTTCAGAGGGTATTCTGCTGCCGATACCATTTCGAGATGGCCGAAGGTACGTGCCGGAGAGGATAAACATATCTTTCCTTATCAGGAGAATGCCGATTTTATGTTTAATTCGGCGCTTCTTTATGAGTTGAGTGTATTAAAAAGTTATATTATCCCTTTGCTGGAAAAGGTTTCACAAAGAGATGCCTCCTATTCGGAGGCACAACGTTTACTGAAATTCATCAGCTATTTCGAGAGTGTAGGGACGGATGAAATACCGCCGACGTCTCTTATGAGAGAGTTCCTTGGAGGCAGCAGTTTCAAATATTAAAACAGCAGCCGACTTTTATTAAACAGTTTTGTAATAGTTTGTACCGTGTCGGCGAGACAAAGAACTACAACCATGTCGTCAGGTCGAATTTGGAAGTCGTCATCAACGATATGGCTTTCATATCCGCGAATTACGCCGCCAATCACAACGCCTTCAGGCAAGTGCAAAGAGCCTACGGGCTTTTTAGTAATATACGAGTCCTGTTTTGCTCTTATTTCCAGCACTTCCGCATCAATGCCGCTAAGACATTTGATATGTGGCACGTCGGCATCCAGAGTAAAACGTGTCATATAACTTGCCGTAATCAGCTTTTTATTTAAGATTCCGTCGATATCTATTCTTTGAGCGAGGTCGATATATTCGACATTATCCATCAGCGCTATCACCTTGTTTACCCCGAAACGTTTAGCGAGCATACAGGTAAGGATATTAGTTTCAGAGTTGTCTGTAACAGCCACAAAAGCGTCCATCCCTCTAATACCTTCATCTTCGAGAAGTTCTACTTCTCTTGCGTCACCTTTAATTACGAGGCAGTTGTTTATAGTATTTACAAGCTGATTGCATCTTTCAATATCTTTCTCAATAATTTTAACGTTATAGGAGTTTTCAATCTGGCTTGCCATCATTCTGCCAATACGGCCGCCACCGACAACCATAACATTCTTTATGCCCACATCCTGTTTGCCGAGGACCTCTATCAGTTTGCTTCTACCTTTGGGTTTTGTCAGGGTGTATACGTAGTCGCCTTCTTTAAGCACGTCGGAGCCGTTAGGTATAAAGATATTATTATTTCTTGCCATTGCCATAATGGTGAAGTCTTCTGTTTTAAAAGAGTCTTTAAGCTCTTTAAGCGGTGTATTCAGACATGTGGTTTTTTCATCTATGCGAAACAGCATGAGCGACAACTTGTTGTCGGAGAAATCGAACACTTCCATCGCAGCCGAGTGCGAGATCAGGTCGGCACACTCTTCTGCTGCAATACGTTCAGGACACACTATTTCATCAATGCCGGCGGCTTTAAATATATCATAGGTACTGCTGTTGAAATATTCAAGCGTATTTATACGTGCTATTGTTTTGGCTGCCCCTAATTTTTTCCCCAGCATACATGTAACAATATTAACCTTTTCATCATGTACAACTGATATCAGGAGATCGGCATTTTTTATATTTGCCATCTTAAGAGTCTCAACTGACGTCGAGTCCCCCTTGATAGCAATTAAATCGGAATGCGATTCCAAATTTTCCACGTTTTTTTCATGGGAGTCGATAATAAAGATGTTGTGATCCTTACCTGTAAGCAATTTTGCTAAATAGGCACCGACTTCCCCATCACCGGCAATAACGATATTCATAGTGTGATAATTAAATTATTCAATAATTAATCTTGTGACGTGTCTGCCTGCCTTTAAGAGGTAAATGCCTGCCTTGAGAGAACTAACGTCAATTTTAGTCTCTTCCGATGCGACAGATTGTCTTATTTCGATATTACCGTTTAAATTATAGATGGAGATGTCGGAAATACTGTCGTCGTTAAATCGGCAAAGGATATAGTTGGAGGCGGGATTGGGTGTTACTTCTATAGGTGATAAGGAAATCTGCTCAATTCCTACGTTTCTCGTCACAACAATGTTGAAAGAAGAGGTCCAGATATAGCCTTGATAGTCGATAGTAAGAGTAAAGTCGATACTCTCTTGGTCGGGCGTGTTCTCGGCTGTTGAGAAGCTAAAAGAAGGGAGGACATCTCCACCTACCGGTAAGTTAAGAGAATATGAATTATCAACGATAGTGATATATTCGCTATCGGTTGATAAAACAATTTCTCCGTTTGAGATTTCGACGTTTCCGGTATTGGTTACAATGCAGGAAACACCTATGGTTTCATTGTTTTCAATGATTCCGTTCCCATTTCCGGAACTGCTGTCATCAGTAGTGATACCGGAGATATTCATCTGTGGGGTTTGGCCGTCGCCAACAGTAATATTAAATTCGTTAACGGCTGTATTGTAGCCGGTAACATACAGTTTAATAGAGCCCTGTTGTGGCAGGGAGCCTGTAATCTGTATTGTACATTCGCCGGCTTCGTCTGTAAAACCTCTTCCTAACAGGTTGTTATCCCCATCCATAAGAACACATGCGACACCTTCCATAAATCCGAGTTGGGAGATATAAGCGGTAACGTTAAATTCGGCGGCTGTAGGGAGGATAGAAGACTCGTGACCCACAGATACTTCATAAGGATCGTCTCTCCAAATGGGTAAAGCGGGATCAACTAAGGCATTACAGTCATAGAAGCACCATCTCAAAGCGCCCTCTTCCCATTGACCGGGAGCATTAACCCAAGGAACGGTAGCGGTCTTAGATTCTTTGTGTGCTCTGCCGTATCTGTTATAATGGTCTGTATATAATGCGTCTACGAACTCTCTGTTGATATGAAGAGATGGACCTTCAGTCTGACCTTCGTTAAACCAGCCATATCGTGAATTAAAACATCCACCGACAGCTAAATTGTCGATAGTAACCATTTTCTCGGCTATACAGTCATTGTCGTCGAAAGCTCCACAAATGCAGCCGTGAGTATATATGAACGTATAGTTGTGGGTGGTACCGTTCAAGCCTGAGAAGTTGGCATTGGTGATATCGGAATTATAAAGTCTCATAACATAATTGGAGTTGGCATGTCCGTTATGATAAATGAAAGAGGCTCCCTGATTCATTCTTGCGATAAGCTGATTTGCATTCCATGTGGAAACTCTGTCGTATAAGGAATCATAAGGGTCAGTTTCGGGTATGCCGGTAGTGGTATAACCGTTATCGTCTCTTTGCCCAACTAACAGCTCTACATAATCTGCGCCCCAGGAGATGGGATCACTATAGAGCCATTCCCCTGCAAGGAGGGGAGCGTTAAGTTCTCCGAGAACGGGATTAGTCTGATAAGATATTGTCTTATGCAACATGCTGTTGAGTTCGGTAGCATTGCTGTAAGGCATTCTTGCCACGGAAACTTCGGGATAAAGGTCGTCTTCACCTATTTCGCCCCAGTTGTTGTCGTTGTCATCATTCCATGTTCCGTCGAGGGCAGAAAAATAAATGTCTGCGGGGATGCTGTTATCTTCATATAGAGACGAGGACTGTACCTGACAGTAAAAACCTCTGTATGGGACAACGTCAATATCACCGCCAAGCAATACATATTCAATGCTATGGTCAGTGTATTCCTGTATGATGTAATTTCTTATCTTCTCCTGGTTGTCTACACCCGACATTTCGCTGTAAATGTCACTAACGCTTTTGAATTGAGAAATAAGCCCCTGTTTGAGGTATAATGTTCTTAATTCGTCAAATGAAGACTCGTAGGTTGACGTGGAAATAATCAGAATCTCATAGTCGTCGGCATCTTTAGAATTTACAACAGAATAGCCGGAAATCTCTTCAGAGTTGTCTATCATCATTTCCAAATCGTCGGCATCTTTCAGAAGTTTCAGGGCTTCAGCAGCCTTTTCTGTTTTTGTATAGGAAACCTTTACGGTTACCGAAGAGTAGTAGGAAATGGTTTTTTCGGAGGGGAGATAAACGACGGGACTAAAGGCAACATTAGCTATTGAATGTCCGCGATAGAAAGAAGTAGTAAGTTGTCCTTCGGCTTTAGTCGGGTATAAGGATTTGCTGTTATAAAGGTCTTCATTTTTGAAGAACTCTCCCGTAGAAGCGAAAGATACCGGTCGTGTAGCCTGTTTAGGAAACAGTTCGCCAACGGTAAGGTTTATCAGACTGCCGAATTCCAATTCTACAGTGGAGGCTTCGCAGCCCGGAGGGAGCAATAAGGTTACGGCACGATACGGTAATTGCGGGTTGCCGAGCTCTGCACTCTGCATGGTGTTAGGGAAAGATACGGTGACATATTCTTCCGATGCTGTAATAGCAGGATTCGAGAAATAATAAGTTTCTGTTATCTGTTGTGCCGACAGCATGGTTGACACAAGCAGACATAATAGGGAAAGGGATTTTTTCATATTACTTTGTAATATTTAATTTATGTGTTTCAATAATGTTATTGTGTTGTAATCTTAAGATGTACATCCCAGCCGGTATATCACGTACGTTGAGTTCAACCTTATGATCTCCTTCTCCGGTGTTGGATAGGGAGACGGTTTTAACCTTTCTTCCCGGTAGAGAGAAGATATCTATGGTAGCGTCGCCACTGTTTTCCATCACGAATTCGACATATACTTTATCATTTGCGGGATTAGGATAAATTAGCGATTCTTTTGTGGCATTTGGTATGTTTGAAATGCCAACATTCATATAAGCGGAGAAGAATGCCGAAACGCTGTCTTTGAATTGACCGCCGTTAGCGATAACCTTACCTGTATTAGTTTCAAGACCGAACAAGCCCGAACCGTTAGCGCAGCAAATTCCGTCGCCACCGGCATCATAGATAGTGAATATATAACATTCAGCTTCTTCAGGGAGCTCAATTTGTTCTACGTTCATGGAATTGGCTGTTGCATAAGGGCCACCGCTTGCGATTACCTCTCCGGTTTCATAAACCTTTACGTCCCATGTGGTTTCTTCAGGAGCATTATCGGTTCTTAAGACCAATTTTACAAAGTTGATGGTATTGAGTGAAGATGCGAAAGAGAAAGAACGACAGTTGTTCTTAGTATATTCGTCTGCTTCTCCGTTGATGGAGACGATAGATACATTGAAGTTGTTATCTCCGTTTACAAGGGTAAAATCGAGGTCGCCGAGATTTATATCTACTGATTCGAGTGTTGACAAACTGCCTGTCCAGTTGTATTCCACCGAAGTCTCGTTATTGAAGTTATAAGAAATTAAAGCCGAAGTGATTTCGTTGTTGCCGTTATTTCTTAAAGTGAAAGAAGGGGAGCAAGTCGACAAACATGTGGTTTTAGGGATATTACTGATTACCGATATCTCTGCGTCATAGTTATAAGGCATAGAGCCTGCTTCCGGCATGGAGTGAACACCTCTGGCGGCCTGATAAACACCTTTTGTGTTGGGGTTTTGAATGAAGGCTCTAATGTCGAGTTCGTCTTCATTATAGATATAATTATTAGTATAATCCCAGTCACTTTCTATAATACAATAGTCGCCTGTTTCCCATGAAGATGGGATGATGTCACCCGTAGAGCTGGTTAAAAATTTTACGAACACGTCATGAAAAGAAGTTTCTCCGTTGGGAGCGTTAAATCCGGTAACGTAATCTTCTACGACAGCGACAAAGAGATTTCCTGTAATTGTGGCATTTTCAAGGGCTTGAATATAGGTGTATGTTTTAATAGTATTAGCAGCCTGGTCAATAACAGTATAAACGGTCATATCGAATGGTGTCGATTGTGCTGCATATTGATTAATAAGGCTTTGATTAAAATTTCCGTAATTTGCCAATTTAGAGCCGTCGATCATAATAGAAGGAACGGCATTTAAAGAATAATAGTTGATTCTTTGATCATTTTCACCGGGATTATGAAGATAAAAAGGGTCGGTTGTGCTTGGAAAATCCCAGTGATATTTTATAGCTACTATTTTATCTAAGTTATTTTGGATAAGCTGATCTATCCATGGGTTGGCAGCTGCGCAAGGTGCACAGCCGGTGTTAGTAGCTTCTTCGAGTAGTACCATTTTTTGTGCGTTCAGATAACAAGAGCAGCAAAGTAAAAGAGATACTAATATTAATAAGGTTTTTTTCATGATTATAATGATATTTATTTGTTTTTTATATGGTTTATTGCATAATAATAAGCGCCGAGAGAAATTGCTTTTTCTGTCCCGAGAGTAGAGACGCCGACGCCGATACGTTTAACGGGATCGTATGTGACTGTTTTTTTGGAGAATGGGACTTCAACAGTATTGGCTTTAACTTTAAGAAATTTGTTGAGGTCACTTTTGCTATTGAGGTTATAAGCTTTTACTTCCATCCTTGATATTTTTCCTCCTTTGGGTAAGCTAAAGGGCTTATTCATCTCTTTTACAAGATCGGGCATAAACAACTTGTAAGCGTTGGAAATACCGCCGCCTAATACAATAATACCGTCGACAAGGGAGGCTGCGTTTGCAAGTGCGCTGCCGGCAGCTTCTGCGAAGGTCTTAAAGGTCATTTGTGCAGCTTCTTTATTTCCTCTTTTCTTTCCCATAGCTATGTCATAAATGTCGGCGGGCTCATAGCAGCTACTCTTTAATCCTGCGAATTTGGTGTACATCCTTTTTATTGCGCGGATAGTTACACTCTCTTCAGCACTGTAGCAGGGGTTATATCTGTCGAAAAATCTGTTTATTTCACCCTGAGCGGAATTGTCGCCGGTGAAAAGTTCGTTATTTGATACGATTCCTCCGCCGAAACCCGTTCCAAAGGTTATTCCAAGCAGATTTCTGTATCGTTTTGCACTTCCGGCTTCTTCCAGTTGCCTGTTGACGACCGGAAGCAGTCCGCCAATTGCTTCACCGTAAGCGAATAAGTCTCC
>JAQVPY010000099.1 GCA_028701815.1 Bacteroidales bacterium
GGTCGAACCAGCGAGAGCGATAGCGATCTTCGCCATAATGGTTGTTACCTCCGATAAATTCCACGTCTATATCAATAGAACGAACCACAACGAGTTGTTTAGTAACAGGGTTGTATTGGAAGGGGGTAACGCCGAGGATAACAGCGTCAACGCCACGAACGGAAGTCGGTTCCGACAGCTCGTACATTTGAGCCGGATACATTGCGTTAGTGCTATAGACTTTTTCATTCTTTTTATAGTCCATAGCGGGTTCTTCCACTTCGGCCTGAATTTCGAGAGCCGGGGCGAGATTGACATTTTCGATTGTTTCCGTAGAGATATTTCTTACGGTAATCTTTGCTTCAGCACCTTGAGGAACTGCTATATAGCGGCTGACTCTTGGAAGGTTTGGCATACCTGCATCGTTAGGCAGGTTAATACCGGAAATGTTTATTTCCTGCATCTCTTCGCCCTTATAGGTAAGAGATTCAAAGGAAAAATCGTCTACGGCGACATTAACGGTAATCCCGTTCCCGTCACGCATATTAGAGTACTTCATCTCCTGAGCAAAAGATTGTACACAAGTCAGGAGTGCAAAAAAGAGCACGCCTAACGTTAAAAACTGACTGTTGAATTTTTTCATCTTTTCGTTTTGAAAGGTTAATGATTAATGATTATTTTAATTTTTTCTGTTCTTCCATTAATGTCGATGACGCTTAAGACATAGAAACCGTCTTTTAAACAGGAGACATCAACGTGGATGCTGTCACGCGACATATAGTGATGTGAAATAATAACCTGACCGGTATTATTCACAATTGTAAATCCGGATAAGTTTTTACCCTCTATAACAATAATATTATCGGCCGGATTAGGGAAGACTCTAATATTATTAGATGTAAGGGCTTCCACTCCGGTTACAGATACGGTTATTCTGGCAGGTAAGGACTCCCCGCAATAAACGGTATTGGCATATATTGCATACGTCAATTCACCTGTCGGGGGATTCTCGTCGATAAAGGTGTTTTCTGTGAGTCCATCTGCTAAGATAGCGTCTTCTCTATACACATCAAAGGTTGCATCTCCGTCGAACGACCATGAAAGGTGCGTATGTTCGCCTGAAACATATTCGCCGACAAGTCCTTCTATCTCGGGACAAAGGTCAACAAACACACACTCCGGCATTGAATTACATGCGTCGGCAGTTTCTGCGACTACACAATAGCTGTAAATTCCTTTGGGGACATTAACATCGGTATAGGTCTTCTCGGCGACAGTGGCCACGAGGACATTATTTCTCAGCACATCATAAGCAACGGTCTCTCCTTCGGCGGGTGCATCCCAAGAAAGGGTAACCTTATCTGTCTCTTCTATTGTTGCAAGTAAATTCTGGACAGGGAAGCAGGTGACAATATCGGCTGAGACAACCACATCATCAACTACTGCGCCATAGCCGGAACCGCCATAGCCGCCAAAAGCAAACCAATATGTCGAAGTCGGCTCAGGAAGTTCGATACTTTCTTCTGTCCATTCCGTATATTCGTCTGTATACTCAACAAGTTGTATCCATTCTCCATAAGACGAGTTCTTATAAAAGACGCATAGATGGTCCATGTTACCGATACGGTTAATTTGGGCATGCCAGAAGGACAGCGACACATTTTCTGCATTTCCAAGGTCCAGCATTGGAGAAATCAGCAAGGTGACATCATCATCGGGATTAAAAAACAACGCATTCTTTACACCGGTATGAGATGCATTAGGATGTGAGGCGAGGCCTCCCTTTTCAAACATCCATTCTGTATTTCCGCTGACATGTTGTTGTGTCCAGCAATCGTGCATCTCTCCTGACTCAAAAGACTCTGTCCACGGGAAGTCTGTAATAGCTGCATTACACATAGAGACTTCGAGTGCGACTTCTTCGCTATAGGAGACACCATAATTTCCGACGAGGTCAACTACAAAATAAATTGTTTCTCCAAATAACAGGTTCTCATCTAAAGATATTGAGAAAAATGCTACACGTTCATCATTTGCCGGGATATCCCCATAAGATAGCGGAAAATTCGAGTTGACGGTAATCAAATCGTTTAAGGAGGTTAAGGTACCATATCCGTTAAAAATCGAAGCACCTCCGAGGTTAGCTACATTAGCTGCAAGAAACAGGGTTGCACCGGGGACAAGCATTCCTTCAGGGGATAAGTTTACCACATCTACGACAGGGGCATATACATAAAAAGTAACTTTACTCTGCCAGATGTCATTTCCTGCCACAAGTTGCAAATTACAGGTAACAAAATGATCATCAGGAACATTGTTAGAAACGGTCAACTCGAAAGCATCTTCTACTACAATAGAAGAGCCGGCTGCGAGAGTTCCAACAGATGATTCATTTTGGGTAAAAGTGATATATTCGTCATCGGTAGAAATAATTACCGTAATTGCCTCGGCAATCTCGGCTCCGACATTATCAATATTAAGATCAATTGTTGCCGATTCGTTATAAGCAAGGACTCCATCTCCGTTTTCATCATTTACTATCCAATCTCTATTAACGAGATAAGGGCCGCTGTCGGGTATACATAAGATATCACTTTCATATCTGAAAAAATTCTGTTTGGTGATAACAAGGTGTAATACATCGCCGGGAATAACGCCGGGTATTTCGATACTCTGTTCTTCTCCGGTAGCATCGGCTACGGCAATAATTTCGCCGTCGCGGGTAAGAGCGATAAGCGCGCCTTCAGTACAAGTAATGGCAAAAGGTGTTACTGTAGGCATTATCTCTGAAGAATATGATGCTGCAATATTTTGGGGCACTTCTGAAAACAGACGAAGGAAAGCGTCGCAATGAGCTGTAAACATTTGATAAGTGATAGCTTTTCCATCCTGATATGATGGCCAGCTGCTCTGAGCTAAAAAATATTTTCCGGCCACATTTCCGAAAGCGGGCATCCAGTTGCCTGAATTTTCGGCATACGGGCCATAGTCGGGCAAAAAGTCCGGCTCACAAAGATCAATCATACCCCACGCATAAGTATCGTTAACAAAAGAGTATGACACTTCTGTTGGGGCGATAAAGCCGACAGCACCGGCATTTTCGCCATTATAAGTATATCTTTGAAAGGCTTCGCCGAAGCATGGGGTGCTATTATTAAACTTTCCCGTAAGGCAGTTAATAGTAAAAAGGAAGAGCATTTTACCGGTATTTGTCAGCGTATTAATATCGCTATTACTAAAATCCGGTTCTCCCCATCCCTGTTCATATCCGTGATCTCTATGCTGAAGGATAAAGGCGCCGGCATTGATGGCATTGGTAATATCCTGAGTTGTACCGCCGGACCATCCGCCGAGTTCGGCGGGTGTAGCAGGTATATAACCGAGTCCTGCGGGTCCGAAATAATTCACGACCATAGAGGTATTCTCATTTGACGACCAGATAGTTCCCGGCGTGCCGTCATAAATTTCGTTTATGCGTACCGGTTCTTTCCCATTAGCACGAAAATATCCGCCGACTGCCTCGCTGCAAATCTGAAACCAGCGTTCCGTTTGCCAGCCAAGGGCTGTAATAGGATAATGATAATAGCTTTCCTCCGTACAGGGTTGCGTCTCAGATTCTATAATCTTGCTGACAAGAACTGCAAGTTGTCCTTCATCTTCCGCAGCAAGTCGGGAAAAAGTCATTTCAGGCAGCAAGTCTCCGGTAACATCCGCATACGGATTGTCGGAGATACAGGTTCCGTTACCCGGGTGATAAACTGTTTCGGCAGGGATTCCGAGGGACATGTCGGCGTTATGGTCGCCCATAAGTAAAACGGCGACAGGAGGAACATCCCATGTATTATAAGCTTCTCTTAAATACATTTTGAGTGTGCCTGCTGAAGTAACGCCCATCTCATCAAGGGTCATAACTTTAGTATAGATACCCTGTTCCGTTCTAAATTTCTTTAATATCTCTGCATAAGGTCTGAAAGCCTCGTTATTGGGGATAACGATAAGATATTCGCAACCCTCTTCTTTTGATCCTGCATGTTTTGAATAATCAATTTGGGGGAGCGCGTCAAAATTCAAGAAAGCATTCTTAAGGACAGGGTCAAACCAACGAGAGCGATATCTTGTCTCTCCGTAAGTTCCGTTTCCGCCATCAAAAACGACATCTACATCAATCTCTTTATAAACAGTAAGTTGTTTAGTAACAGGGTTATATTGAAAAGGGGTCAGACTTAATATCACAGCATCCACACCACGCAGGGTGGTCTTTTCCGACAGAACGAACGGTGTTTCAGGATAGTTGGAATTAGAAGAATAGACCTGTTTATCTTTGATATAATTTTGTTCCGGAACTTCTGACTCCGCCTGCATACGCAAAGCAGGGGCGATATTAACATTTTCTATGGTTTCGGTGACAACATTTTTTATCACGAGAGAAACGTCAGCACCTTGAGGTACGGCGATAAACCTGCTCACCCGTGGGAGATTGGGCATACCTTCATCGTTGGGAAGAGAAATTGCCGACCATACAATCTGTTGCATCTCTTCTCCTTTAAAGGAGAGCGTCTCAAAAGAGTAATCGTCTATTGTACATTTGACAGATACTCCGTCATGAGAGCGGAGGTTTTCATAGGAGATTGTTTGGGAGAAAGCCGCAACATTTATTAGAAGCGACAGGCATAATAGCGTGGTCGTCAAATAAATATTTTTCATAAGCTTTCCATTATTGCTTCTATAAGATTTTGTGTACTTGTACCTATTTCTGTGATAGTAGTATCCTGCATATAGCAAGCTGTTGTAAAGACATTATTTTCTCTATCAATACATACTTCACCTTTATCCGTAGCCGCATGTTCGCAATCGAGAGTTTCAATAACGGCAGCGGTAGCGGGGTCGTTTCCTATAGTAAGGATGGTACCGGGAAGTATCTTTGCGAGCATCACGGGAGCTATACACTCTGCGGCAATGGGTTTACCATTTTCATACATGCTGAGTACAGCACTACGCACTTCATCATTAACCTGAAAATCAACGCCTTCTAAAGCGTAATTGCATAAATTTTTTGTCGCCCCCAATCCTCCGGGAATCACAAGAGCATCGAAGTCTGCAGCATCAAAGTTCGACAGCGGATAAACCTCACCCCTCGCAATACGAGCCGACTCAATAAAAGAATTTCTTTTATTACCTGTCGGTTTGTTTGTGACATGGTTGATTTCATCAAAATCTACGCTGGGAGCAAATATCTTATATTGGGCTCCGAGTTTACTTATGGCATACATAGTTAAGACGGCTTCGTGTATTTCGGAGCCGTCTTTAACGCCGCAACCTGCAAGGATTATAGCAAATTTTTTCATCGACGAATACTATTTAATGACACCAAGTTCTTTGCCTATCTTTTCAAAAGCGGCAATAGCCTTGTCGAGATGTTTAATTTCATGAGCTGCGGAAAGCTGTACTCTTATACGTGCTGCGCCCTTAGGAACAACAGGATAATAGAAGCCTGTAACATAAATGCCTTCATCCTGTAATTTTGCCGCAAAATCCTGTGATAATTTAGCATCATAGAGCATAACGGCACATATTGCAGACTGTGTCGGTTTGATATCAAAGCCGATTTTTGTCATCTTTTCCATAAAGTACTGAGTATTGGCATGCAACTTATCTTGGAGTTCATTAGTTGCACTCATCATCTCAATCATCTTTAAACCCGCAGCAGCAACCATAGGAGGAAGCGAATTGGAGAACAAATATGGTCTCGAACGCTGACGTAACATCTCGATTATTTCTTTTTTACCTGTTGTAAAGCCACCAATGGCACCGCCAAAAGCCTTGCCAAGAGTGCCGGTAAGAATTTCTACTTGCCCTCTCTTATTATATAACTCGGTTACTCCTCTACCTGTTCTTCCAACAACTCCTGCAGAGTGAGATTCATCAACCATAACCATGGCATTATACTTATTGGCAAGTTCTATAATTTTATCCACAGGAGCAACATTACCATCCATGGAGAAAACGCCGTCGGTAACAACTAAACGGAATCTGTTTGCCTGAGCAGCCTGTAACTGCTTTTCCAAATCTGCCATATCTGCATTTGCGTATCTATAACGCTGTGCTTTGCAAAGTCTCACGCCATCAATGATGGATGCGTGGTTCAAAGCATCGGAGATGATGGCATCCTGCTCGCCGAGCAACGGCTCAAAAACACCGCCGTTAGCATCAAAACAAGCTGCATAGAGGATAGTATCTTCCGTTCCGAAAAACTCAGCTATTTTCTTTTCGAGCTCTTTATGAATATCCGACGTTCCGCAAATAAATCTCACTGACGCCATCCCGTATCCATGAGTGTCCATGGCCTCTTTGGCCGCCGCAATAAGCTGCGGATTGTTTGCCAATCCAAGATAGTTGTTCGCACAGAAGTTGAGAACTTCCTTGCCATTGATTAATTTAATACATGCACCCTGGGGGGAAGCAATGATCCTTTCGTCTTTATACAATCCGGCTTCTCTTATGTCTTTAATCTCGGACTGTAAATGTTTTTGATAATCTTTATACATAACTTATATTTTTATATTAGCATATAGTACTAACAGTACAATCTGCAAAAATAATAAATAATGTATAGATTTAAAAATATTAGTCGATTTTTTATTTACAAATTATGGATATGACGCCTTTCTCACGTCCGGCGATTCCCTTATCATCATAATATGTTAACGAGACAATATACACGCCGACAGGAACAACCATCCCTTCATCATCTGTTCCATCCCATAAAACACATTCTGCAGGGGGCAATACGCCCTTCACGACAAGAGAGCGGACTGCAAGACCCTGCCTGCTGTAAACGTCTACAGACACCACATACTCAGATATTTCCGACGAGAAGCAAATGCTGACGACATCGTCTACCCCATCGTTGTCAGGAGAACATACACGCGGTGAAATATTCATGACAGGTCTCCCATCCTGTTCGCAGTCAAATTCCATATATTGGGAATTGACAACCCCGGGACTCCCATAGTTGTATGTCTCCGCAGCAGAATGCCAATTTGTCGCATCCGTAGAAGACCTGTATGGAGATATCCTCTCTAAACTTATATCTTTTTTTTCTCTTAACAGGCTCACATGCATATTCCCGGAATAAAAAAGGCTATCAACCACAACCGCCCCGGTTTTATCGGCAAGTCCTATGATACCCTCTTCTCCGTTTAGATTAGGAAAGGATTTCATAATATGACACGACCGCATTGAATGAAAAGGATATTGAGAAGAAATTCCGACAGTATCGGATGTCAACAGCACTATCTCAGAAGGGGTAATTATCTTATTTTTTTCAGCTATACGATATTTTGTCTTTCTACCATTTTTATAAACTAAAAAATCCATAAACGACAAATCGATATTTTTATCCGAGATATTGATAATCTCCACGAAATCCTCCACATAATCCCCTGCGTTGGCCAGAATTTCATTGACAACAATGTCTCCCTTTTCAATACTATCTCCGATGATTACCATGATAGTATCCACCGAGTTGGTTCTACACGGAGTGCCGCCGGAAGTATCGACACACACATGCCAGTTATATTCCACGGGAAAATCATCCGGCTGCCGCTCCGAAGAAATACGCTCCAGCGACCATCCTCCTTTTTCTTTTTCTTCATCGTTTATCCATGAAGAATCATAGTTGACTGCATCTATCTCCTTCTCATCACTGTCATATAATGTCAGCCTGCCGCCATTCAAGAGGTTGAAAGAAGAGAACAAAACGGTCCCCGGCAATTCATCTCCAAAGGGAACAGATGAAAAAACGAGAAAAGTATCTATAATCACGGGTGGCTTAAATGAGGAAAAAAACAATTCTCCATCTACATCCAATAACCAGTCGGTAA
>JAQVPY010000100.1 GCA_028701815.1 Bacteroidales bacterium
TTGCTTTTCAAAATCAGTCAAATTATCAGAAAAACACCACGATTTTTTCTCGTCTGTGCCCTGATAAATACCATGATATAAATAATAGCCACCACCTATACAAAATGCAAAACGGTTGTATAATATTTCAAACATCGCTGATACTGCAAGATGTAACGAATTAACAGGCTCATATGTCTGGAGAGAAGTACTTAATGTCCCTGCCGCATATTTCTCCGCGGCATTGAGATATTTAACTTTGGTTTCTCCGGTGTACATAAAATCAAGCCCCACGTCATAACGGAATTTAGGATGAAACTGTCGTGAAATACCCACTTGTAAAGTATTGCAGAAATAATATTTTCCATCACCCTTAATCTGCCCTTCGAGATTGGTCCCTGTCTGGAGCAAACCGGGAGAATCAGAAACGTATATCGCAATGCTTTTATGCCATGAAACGCTGTCTCTCCTAATAAGATCAACCCTATCGTTAAAATGATAGCGACAACCTATCTGATAGCTATATAAATTAACCCCATGATTGGGTAATACCAAAGCTCCGTTTGATGAATGAGAAAAAAAATAAAGCGTCCTAACAAGTCCACATTCTTTGTTATCATAACCGTCGGACCAACATCAATACTTAAATGGACATTCATGAAAGAGCCTATAAACTCATTGCCAAATTTCGGCCAAAACGATAAACCACCAACAATATCATAATCAAAAGACCACTTTCTACCCTTGTATATATGCCCGTTGATAAAACCCGCTAAAGTAAAACAATCACCTATCGGCACCCACTCCGTAATGACATCATTAGTCATATTCCGATACTCGTACTTTGCACTGTCTAATGTATTGTGCTCATACCGAAACAAAAAACCGTATGCCGGATAGTTAAACCATTCCTCCCATTCTTGTGTCCCATCAGTCTGTTTGCCTAAACGCAAATCAAGACCATATTGTGGAAAGTCCTTCGTATAAGCATGACGCTTAACAAATGGGATGTTTTTCCCACAACGAAGACCTCCTTCGACAAACATTTCATTTGAATGGAAATCAAAAAAACCTTGACCATATAATAAATGGATAGTAAATACTAAAATAAAACACGATACTATTTTTTTCATCATCAGAATAATTGAGTTGCAAAGATAGTAATTAATTACTGTTTGCGAATTAAACCTGCCAAGTCTTACGCGCGCGCACGTACGCACACAAGCTCGCGCGCGCGCACGTAAACCTGCCAAGTCTCACCTTCCACCCCCCTCCCAACAATTACCAAAAACTTCATCCATTTTCAATTTTTTAATGTAAATTTGCACTATTATTAATGCTTATTTTTATTATATGAAAAAATTTATCGCAATAGCTGTAGCAGCTTACATCCTTACAGGATGCGCCTCTAAAGAAGAAAAACACCTCTCAGTTATTCCCGAACCGGTTAACGTGTCTATCGAAAAAGGTGATTTCATAGTATCCGATAATACTTTACTATGCCTGAAAAACCTCTCCTACATCGATCCTACAGCTCAATATATTAAAGAATACCTGTCCAAATGGATGAATCTCACCTGCGATTTTTCCGAAATACCGACTTCTAATAAAAACTTCATCCTTTTCGAAATACTCGATTCCCCGGACAGCATAATAGGCAATGAAGGATATCTCCTATCTGTCACTAAAAATAATATCACCGTCAGCGCGAACACTACAGCAGGACTGTTTTACGGATTCCAAACGCTGTTCCAACTCACACCCCCGGATATCGTAACCACAAAACCCGAATCTTTCTCTATCCCATGTATGTCGATTTCCGACTACCCTCGCTTCGAATGGAGAGGAAGCCACCTAGATGTGTGCCGCCACTTCTTCGATGTGGATTTCGTAAAAAAACATCTCGATATCCTCGCAATGAATAAAATAAACAAATTTCATTGGCACCTTACAGACGATCAGGGATGGAGAATCCAAATAGATCAATACCCTAAACTTACTGAAATTGGTGCTTGCAGAGTTGACCGTACCGGTATCCCTTGGAGAGAAATACAGCCCCCTCAAAAAGACGAAACCGCTACCGACTGTAACTACTATACTAAAGAACAAATACGCGAAATCGTCGAATATGCCGATCAACGCCATATAGACGTAATTCCCGAGATAGAATTACCTGGACACTCTTCAGCCATCCTCGCAGCTTACCCCGAATTCGCCTGTGACAAATACCCCTATTGCGTAGAACCCGGCTCTTATTGGCCTCCTAAAGCTATCCTCTGTGGCGGTAACGACGATGTTATCACGTTTCTTAAAAATGTCTTATCCGAAGTGGCCGAAATATTCCCGTATAAATATATCCATATCGGCGGTGACGAAGCTTATAAAGATAATTGGAAAGTCTGCCCTAAATGCCAAAAAAGAATTAAAGAACTAAACCTTAAAAATGAAGAAGAACTCCAAAACTGGATGACATTCGAAATTGAAAAACATGCCCACTCCATTGGTAAGGAAATTATCGGATGGGACGAAATTCTCGAAGGTGGCGTGTCTAAAACCGCTGTCGTAATGTCATGGCGCGGTATAGACGGCGGAATAGAAGCCGCAAAATATGGCAACAATGTTATTATGGCTCCAAATACTTACGTTTATCTCGACTATTATCAGGCCGATCCGACTTTCCAGCCAGAAGCTATCGGAGGATACCTGCCTCTGCACCACGTGTACGAATTTGATCCGGTACCCCAAGCCCTCTCTGAAGAACAAGCCAAATATATCAAAGGAGGTCAATGCAACCTGTGGACAGAATATATCAATACCCCTGACTATGCAGAATACATGCTGCACCCCCGCCTCGGTGCTGTTGCAGAATGCGTGTGGTCTCCAAAAGAAGTTAAAGACTGGATTAACTTCAAAAATAAAATTGTCGACTATAAAATCCGCCTCGCAAGCCTTAATTATAACTTCTGCGAAGGTGAATTTAAACCAGTTATCTCAACTACAACCGAGAACTCTAAACTGATGGTCTCTATTGATTCGGAAGTCGCCGGAACAGACATATATTACACTCTGGACGGAAACGAACCAAACACCAATTCATCCCTGTATACTAAACCATTTGAAGTAACAGGAAGCCATACCATTAAAGCAGCAACATTCTATAACGGAGAGAAAAAACATTCTACCTCGTCTATCGAAGTCTTTACATCAAAAATGACCGGCAAAAACATCACCCTCTCCCCTCAACCATCAGAAAAATACAACGCTCAACTCGGAGCTACCCTCTGCGACGGCATCCTCGCGTCTACGAATTATAACGACGGAAAATGGCTCGGCTTTCAAACAGACAAGGTTGATATTATTGTGGCAAATAATGCCGAATCCATCCAAAAGCTGTTCCTGTATTGCCTCGTAGACCAAAATGGATGGATTTTCGCTCCTAAAGAAGTGGAAATTTCCGTATCAGACGATGAAACCGATTTTACCACTATTTCAAGCCAGTCTTTCGACACCGAACAGAAAGTTCAGGGCGCTACCACCCAGAAATTCGACTTCGACTTCGGACAGAAAATAACTCCCACATTTATTAAAATCACACTTAAAGGCCTCAACGCCCTTCCCGAAAACCACACTTCAGCAGGAAAAATGCCTTGGCTGTTCATTGATGAAATAGTAACCATTTAATAAAAATACTTCAATGCCAATCTTCGAAATCTGTTGCAATTCAATACAATCGGGAATAAATGCCCAGTTAGCCGACGCCAACAGAATTGAATTGTGCGCAAATCATGCCTCTGGCGGCACTACACCAAGTTACGGCACATTAAAACTATTTCGGGAAAAGATTTATTTGCCGGTCAACGTCCTCATCCGACCAAGATCAGGCGACTTCTGCTACTCCGAATCGGAATACCAAGAGATAATCGAAGATATTCTGATGTGTAAAAAACTCGGCTACGACGGGATAGTTTGTGGAATACTCAAACCAGACGGCAATATAGATGTCACAAGGACTAAAAACCTCGTGGATATCTCCCGCCCCCTCTCTTTTACTTTTCATCGCGCATTCGACGTGTCTAAAGATTCTTCCCAAAGCCTCGAAGATATAATCCTAACCTCAGCCGACAGAATCCTTACATCCGGCATGCATAAAACCGCATTCGAAGGAAAAGATGTTTTGGCTTCCCTGATAAAACAAGCCAAGGATCGTATAATTATCATGCCGGGCAGCGGAATAAACGACTCAAATATCCTTGCCTTATACGAATCTACGAGGGCAACGGAATTTCACTTCTCGGGATCCTCTTCAACCGATTCAGTAATGTCTTTTAAACGACAAAATATCATAAGCACAACAGAGGATGACTATAAAATATCTACCTCAGACATTGAAAAAATAAAAAGGACTATTAACAAATTACAATAATGAAACCGACTCTTTTAATAATGGCTGCCGGAATGGGCAGCAGATATGGATCCCTGAAACAACTCGACGGAATAGGACCTAACAACGAAACCATCCTTGACTACTCTATCTTCGATGCCCTTAAAGCTGGATTCGACAAAGTAGTCTTCGTGATTAGAAAGAATTTCTCTGACGAATTCTATAAACACGTGATAAGCAAAATAGAAAAATATACCGAATGCCACTGCGTTTTTCAGGAACTCGATGACATCCCGTCAGGCTTTTCCCTGCCCCCTGATAGAGAAAAACCATGGGGTACCGCACACGCTATACTTATGGCAAAAGATGTCGTCAAAGAACCATTCGCCGCTATTAACGCCGACGACTTCTACGGTCGCGAAGCTTATATCGCTATGGCAAATTTCTTGTCCAAAATAAATATAAAAAGCAACAACTATGCCATGGTCGGATACGAAATTATGAAAACCTTGTCGGAATCCGGTAGCGTTAGCCGCGGCGTATGCGAAGTCGACAACAATAATATGCTGCTGTCTGTCCTCGAAAGAAAGAAAATCTCCGCCGAAAATAATACAATCTTCGACGTGGTAGACGACAAAAAAATATTCCTGCGCGGAAACGAAACAGTATCAATGAATTTCTGGGGCTTTACCCCTACCTTCTTCCACTATATCGAAAAATATTTCGTGGATTTTCTAAACGAACATATTAACGAACAAAAAAGCGAATTATATATCCCTACCGTAATATTCGAACTCCTGAAAAAGAAGGAAGCTTCCGTCGAAGTCTTAAACTGCGGCGCTAAGTGGTTCGGCGTTACATACAAGGAAGATCGCCCTAACGTGGTAAATAACGTCGCTGCTCTTATCAAAAATGGCATTTATCCTGAAAAACTCTGGAAATAAATCTTATACTATGACTTACCATTTTATCTCTATTGGCGGTAGCATAATGCACAACTTGGCTATCTGCATGCACCTCAAAGGTCATAAGGTCACAGGCTCCGATGACGAAATATTCGAACCAGCCAAGTCTAATCTCGAAAAATATGGACTCCTCCCCGATGAACCAGGTTGGCACCCCGAACGTATTACTAATGATATCGATATAGTTATACTCGGAATGCACGCTAAAAAAGATAACCCGGAACTCGTAAAAGCTGAACAACTCGGGCTGAAAATAATGTCCTTCCCTGAATTTATCTACGAGAATGCTAAAAATAAAACCAGAGTAGTAGTAGGTGGAAGCCACGGCAAAACGACCATTACTTCCATCATTCTCCACGTTATGAAAGTCCTTGACATCAACGTCGACTACCTCGTCGGCGCAAACATACCCGGATATGACGTGATGGTGAAAATATCCGATAACGCCAACTTGCTCGTCGTTGAAGGCGACGAATACCTAACCTCAACCCTCGACCTTAGACCTAAGTTTCACCTCTATCACCCCGATATCGCCCTTATTTCCGGAATAGCATGGGACCACTGTAACGTTTTCCCTTCTTTCGACATTTATAAAGACCAATTCGCAAAATTCGTCGATACTATCGAACCCAACGGAAGCCTCGTGTATTTTGAACCGGATGAAAATATCTGTGATATCACCCGAAATAGAAGAAATGACGTCAATTATATCCCCTACGACACTCCCGATTATACCGTCAAAGACAATACTTTTATCATTAATGTCGACAATACGGAATACCCCCTGAAAATCGCAGGAAAACATAATATGCAAAATATCCTCGGTGCCATGAAAGTATGCTCTAAACTCGGCATCGACAGCCACGCCTTTATGAATGCCGTGACTTCCTTCGTGGGCGCAGCTAAAAGAATGGAAATTATCGAAAAAAACGACCATATTACAATCTATCGCGATTTCGCACATGCTCCATCTAAAGTCGCCGCTACTGTTAACGCAGTCAGAGAACAATACCCTACACAAAAAATTGTTGCCATCCTCGAACTCCATACTTATAGTAGCCTTAATATCAATTTTATAGGACATTATAAAAATACACTGAAAGAAGCCGACGAAAAAATCGTATTTTTCGACCCCCATGCCTTAGCTATAAAACAACTGCCTATGCTCAACAACGAAGATATTAAATCAGCCTTCGACGACAACGTCTTTGTATGCCATGACCCACAAACCCTTACAGAACAAATTAATAAATTCACATCAGATAAGTGCATCCTGCTCTTTATGAGCAGCGGTAACTTCTCCAATATCGAGTTTAAAGAATTCTCTAAACATGCATAATCGCCTCCTTCTATACTTCACCCTCTGCCTCTTTTTTTTGTGCTCATGGCAATTGGCTCTCCCCCAAAATTACTCGGGAGCCGACGCTTGGGTGGACTCCGTTTTTAACTCCCTAAGTCTACGCGAAAAAATAGGACAAACCATGATAATTCGCAGCTCCTCCGAAGGCGACGAGAAATATAATAACGAAATAATACGTCAAATAAAAGAATATAATATATGCGGAATATGCTTCTTTAAAGGTAGCCCTACTATGGAAGCAAGTCTCACCAACCAATGGCAGGATATAGCTAAAACACCCATGTTTATCTCTATGGACGCCGAATGGGGACTCGAAATGAGACTCAAAGAACAAGCTATGGCCTTCCCTAAACAACTTACTCTCGGCGCTATAAAAAACGACTCTATGATATATGCAATGGCCGCCGCCATCGCAGACCAGATGAAACGAATCGGACTTAACCTTAGCTTTTCCCCTGACATCGACATCAATAACAACCCCCTTAACCCCGTTATTAATTTTAGATCTTTCGGCGAAGATAAAGATAATGTCGCCCGAAAAGGAATAATGTATATGAAAGGCCTGCAGGATAACGGCGTCGCTGCTGTCGCAAAACATTTCCCCGGTCACGGAGATACTGACACCGACTCACACTACTCTCTGCCAGTAATTTCTCACACTAAAGAACACCTCGACAGTATGGAATTATACCCGTTTAAACAATTGATAGAAAACGGCGTCTGCGGCATTATGGTCGCACATCTTAATATTCCCGCCCTCGAGCCTGAACATAATAAGCCTACTTCCCTCTCCAAAAATGTGGTCTCTAACATGCTGAGAAATGAACTCGACTTTAAAGGACTTACTTTTACAGACGGCCTCGAAATGAAAGCTATTAGCGAATATGCTGAACCGGGAAGAATAGAAGCCCTCTCCGCTATCGCCGGTAATGACATCCAGCTGCTGCCGATAGATATCGATAAAGCCATAGAACAAACTACTGCTGCTGTCTCTAACGGCGAACTCACACTCTCTCATATCGACTCAAGCTGCAAAAGAATACTCTATGCTAAGTATTTCCTGGGACTGAATCATCACTCTCCTGTACAGATAGAAAATATCAACGAAGACATAAACTCCAATAAAGATAAAGCCCTTCGACGTAGACTCTACCAACAGGCTAT